>CAZMPB010000143.1:0-7891 GCA_964567775.1 uncultured Bacteroidales bacterium | reverse complement strand
GTGTACAGAGACTTTCACTCTGCAAGATTCAAAGAACTATGCCCGACGTACAAAAGAGGCTGCCTTTTTGAGGCAGCCTCCACAAGAGGAAATGGAATATTTTAGAATTCTACGATAAACTCAACACGGCGGTTTAATGTACGTCCGGCAGCAGTATTGTTATCTGCAGCAGGTTTTTCTTCACCCCAGCCGAATGATTTCAGACGATTTTCGGCTATTCCTTTATTCATTAAATAAGCCTTTACAGCAGCAGCGCGTTTCTCCGACAAAATTTTATTAGATTCGTCTGAACCTACATTGTCGGTATGTCCGTTGATGATCAGGTTGTATTCTTTGTTTTCTTTCATGATATCAACGACATTGTTGAGTATCGGGTAAGAAACCGGGCGGATAATGTCTTTTCCTGTTTCAAATTTTATCCCCTGTAATGCTTTTTGGAATACATCCTTTACTTCCTGTTTTACTTCGGGGCATCCTTTATTGGCAGCAATACCGAAAACATCCGGGCATTTATCCAAATTATCGGGAATACCATCACCGTCTCTGTCAGGGCAGCCTTCATACTTGGCAAGGCCTTTTACATCCGGGCATTTATCCAGATAGTCGGCAATACCATCACCATCCCTGTCGAGCGGGCATCCTTTGGCATCAACTTTTACACCTTCCGGAGTATTCGGGCACTGATCATCAGCATCTACCACGCCATCACCGTCAGAATCGGGGCATCCTTCGAATTTGGCAAGGCCTTTTATATCGGGACATTTATCCAGATAATCAACAACGCCATCACCATCCCTGTCGAGCGGGCATCCTTTGGCATCAACTTTTACACCTTCTGGAGTTCCCGGGCACATATCACTGGCATCAGTCACACCATCTTTATCGGTATCAGGACAACCTTCGAATTGTGCAAGGCCGAATACGGTAGGACATTTGTCGTCCTTGTCGGGAATACCGTCTTTATCCGTGTCTTTTGATTTGCCAAATTTGAACAACAGCCCTACACTGTGTTGCAGGTAATTATCATTATATCTTTCCCAGCCGACCTGGCCATCCACCTTATCGTAATCGCTGAAAATAAATAATTCCTGAAGCTGAAGGCTTACCACATCACCTATATGCCATGTTAGGCCCAGGCCAACGACAGGGCGTGCGGCATTGTTAAATTTTAAAGTTTCTTTTTTCACCAGGTTGTCCGTGGTGTTGTTTTTAATTTTGGAAAAATGAGTATATCCCAGCCCGGCTAAAATATAGGGCGACAATTTATGCTTATCATTTCCTACAAATTTTAGGCGGAAGTGCATATTCAGGTGCATCATATTACCCTTGAAAAAATTCTTACTGTCATTTTCTTTATATCCCACGGTTCCATAGTTCCCCATGAGAGAAATGTCAAGGAAACGGTTGAGATAACGCGAAAAGCTTAATCCTCCAAAACCATAAGCGCCTTTGTCGACCCAGTAAAAACTACGTCCGAGATCACCATCATACTGGGTTAAGCCCCCGTGTAACCCGATGCTCCATTTTCTATCGACGGTCTGGGCATTACTGATGTAAGCCATGCCGAGAAAAATCACACAAATAATAATTAATTTTTTCATAGGTTAAAGTTTGATTATTTATTTATAATAATGACAAAAATAATAATTTTTAAAAAGCTAAATTATAAAAAAAAATGATGTTACATGTTTTTTTTTAAAAAATTATTATGTTTAACAAAACTTCAAAACAACAATGACTTATTTTAAGTTAAAACGAAGCTGCTTTTTAAGGCAGCTTCGTTTATGAAAAATGATAAACATTTTAAAATTCTACTATAAATTCAACACGGCGGTTTATCGTACGTCCGGCTTCGGTATTGTTGTCTGCTGCAGGTTTTTCCTCTCCCCAGCCGAATGATTTCAACCGATTAGCTTCTACGCCATGATCGATCAGATATTTCCTGACAGAGGCGGCACGTCTGTTGGACAAATCCTTGTTGTATTCATCCGTGCCCACATTATCGGTGTGCCCGTTGATGATCAGGTTGTATTCTTTATTTTCTTTCATGATATCTACGACATTGTTTAGTATCGGGAAAGAAACCGGACGGATAATGTCTTTTGCTGTTTCAAATTTTATTCCCTGTAATGCTTTACGGAAAACTTCTTTAACTTCTTCTTTAACTGGTGGGCATCCCTTGTTTTCCGGAATACCTGGGACATCCGGGCATTTATCCAGATGATCGGGGATACCATCACCGTCTCTGTCGGGGCAGCCATGGAACTTTTCGAGGCCTTTTACATCGGGGCAGGAATCCTGATAATCGGGAACTTTATCTCCATCCCTGTCAAGCGGGCAACCTCTTTTATCTACTTTCACACCTTCGGGCGTATCCGGACACATATCATCAGCATCTGTTACCCCGTCACCATCAGAATCCGGGCAGCCTTCAAATTTGGCAAGGCCTTTTACATCCGGGCATTTGTCCTTGTAGTCAGGAATACCATCTCCATCCCTGTCAAGCGGACATCCTTTGGCATCCACTTTTACTCCTTCGGGAGTATCAGGGCACTCATCAAGATTATCTATCACACCCTCTTTATCCGTATCGGGACAACCTTCGTATTGTGCCAGGCCCCAGACTTTCGGGCATTTGTCTTTCTTGTCAGGGATGCCGTCTTTATCGGTGTCTCTGGGTTTTCCAAAATTAAATGAAAGTCCTATGCTATGCTGTACATAATTATCATTGTACCGTTTCCAGCCAATTTTTCCATCCACCTTATCGTAATCGCTGAAAATAAAAGATTCCTGGAGATGAAGGCTTAAAAGCGGAATAATATGGAATGTTACTCCCAAACCATAAACAGGACGGGCAGCGCTACCGTATTTAGTCAGTTCTTTGTTATCGGGTTGTGCAGCGGTTTTACTATTCGTAACCTTGCCAAAATGCAAGAATCCCAGGCCTCCAAAAACATAAGGCACTACTTTGTGTTTGTCGTTTCCAATAAATTTAAGCCGAACGTTTATATTTGCATGGGTCAAATTGGATTTAAAAGAATTGGAATCGCCATCTGTATAGCCCATCGTTCCATAATTACCGGATACGGAAACATCGAGAAACCGGTTCAGGTAGCGCGAAACGCTTAATCCGCCAAAGCCAAAGGTTCCTTTATTGAATTTATAAAAACCACGCCCCAGATCCCCGTTATATTGATTTAAGCCTCCGTTTATCCCGATGCTCCATTTGTTTTCGACGGTCTGTGCATTGCTAATGCACAATAGTCCAAAGAAAACCATAGAAATAATTAAAAGTTTTTTCATTGATTTAAAGTTTTTTGTTATCAAAGGTACAACAAGAAAGTGTAAAAATAATACTATTTTTTAAAATTACAACAAATGTTATCTATTATGATATTATTTTCCGGGTTATTTACGAAAATTTTTTTGAAAAGTTTGATCTATAGCTGATTTTTTCAGGAAAATAATATATTTGATGCCAGACACAAGGCGACACTGTTTTAAATGCCGGCGGTGTCTGTTTACGTGGCAGGGCATCAAAGACAGACACTACTTAAAGGTAATTTCAGCGCTCACGATTTCCGGATAATTACCGAAACGGACCGGCGGACCCCAGGTCCCAACGCCGCAGGAAACGTAAAAATGACTGTTGCCAATCTTTCTGTAACCCCAGTCCGGATCGTATATAGCACGGGTGATCAGGTTGAGCGGGAACATCTGCCCGTTATGCGTGTGGCCGGAAAATTGAACGTCTACGCCGTTTTTGGCAGATATTTCAAGAAAAAAAGGCTGATGGTCAAGAAGAATTACAGGATATTTTTTGTCCACATCAGCCATCAGTATATCGACCGGTTTGCGTGGTTTTCCGTTAAAGCGCGACATATCCTTATCGTTGCGGCCAACCAGCCAGAAAGCGCTGTCAACAAGGACGGCGGTATCCCTCAGAAATTTCACATTGTGTTTTTCGAGATAAGTGACGGCAGGCTCAACACCCCCTATAAATTCATGATTCCCCGTGACGGCATAAACACCATATTTCGATCTGATGTTTTCAAGTTGAATGCCGAGGTTTTGTCTGATAACATGCCTGATGTTCTCATCTACCACATCTCCTGCCAACAAAACAATATCGGGTGTAAGATCATTGATTTTTATAACAATTTTTTTCAATTTTTTCGGGCCGATAATAGTCCCCAGATGAATATCCGAAAGCATTACAACGTGCAGGTTTTTCAGGTGTCCGGCCTCTTTATTTATGGGAATATTTAAATTGGCGATCCGGACCACGGAAGCATTCACAAAACCATAAGTTATCAAAAGGATCACCACGCCTGATGTACACAACATGGTGATGAATTTTGTTTTGGCATAATTTGCAGAAAAAATAACCGGAAAAAAATGAAACCAATGATCAAACAATCTGAAAATGTCAAAAATAAGAATGAATAAAAAAAAGTACAGCATGGCTGCAAACCAGAAAGAGCCGATCCAGTTGAAAATGTTTGCAATGGAAAAGCCGATATAGCGTTCAAGGACACGGGCCAGGATGTACGACAAAAACAGCAGGATAAATAATGCCAGGTAATAAGGCCTGACAGCAGGAAGCAGCGACAGGGATTGCCATCCGCGGATGAATATGTAAAAATTTACAAGGAAATGTATCGTAAAAACAATCGCGAAAAAAATAATCATAGCGTGGGCTTTCATGATTTTTCAGTAAATATTGATTCCGGCTTTGATGGTAAATTTTATTTTTTTATGAGGATACTTACGCCCGACATTTTGCCGCCTACCGGGGGGTTGATCTTGGTTACCTTTACCGAGATTTTTTTTATGTCAGAAAACCTGTTTTTTACAGCATCAGCAATACGCGCAGCGACGTGTTCCAGCAGTTTGGATTTTATTTCCATTTCTTTTTTTGTCAGTGCATATACCTCCTGGTAATTGATGGTTTTTGTAAGATCGTCCGACCTTTCTGCCTCCGAAGTGTCGGCATCAATCCTGACGGTGACCAGAAATTTCCCGCCAATGATCTGCTCTTCAGCAAAACAGCCGTGGTAAGCATAAAACTCCATGTCTTCAAGAATGATCCGTCCCATAATTTTAAAATTGAAGCAGCAAATTTAGCCAAAAAACACGGCAAATGATTATTTTTGTACCCCTTAAGCAAAAACAAATTATGGAAGACAACAACTCTGCAAAAAACGAATCCATCTCAGGAGAGGCGAAATCGTTGAATTTTATTGAACAGATCATCGAAGAAGATATTTCAAAAGGAAAAAATGAAAGCCGTGTACACACGCGTTTTCCGCCGGAGCCAAACGGGTACCTGCATATCGGCCATGCCAAATCCATCTGTTTAAATTTCGGCCTTGCCAAAAAGTACGGAGGAAAATGCAACCTGCGTTTTGATGATACCAACCCGACAAAAGAAGATGTAGAATATGTGGATTCCATCAAAGAAGATGTAAAATGGCTGGGGTTCAACTGGGACGGCGAATATTATGCTTCTGATTATTTTGAAACCCTGTACGGATATGCCATGAAACTTATCGCCAGGGGCAAAGCTTATGTCTGCGATATGACGCAGGAGGAAATAGGGGCGAACCGCGGCACCATCACCAAGCCGGGTGTTGAAAGCCCTTTCCGCAACCGCTCCATAGAAGAAAATACCGACCTGTTTCGGCGGATGCGCAACGGTGAATTTGCCGATGGCGCAAAAGTGCTGAGAGCTAAGATCGATATGGCTTCCACTAACATGCTTATGCGCGACCCGATTCTCTACCGCATCCTTCATGCCGAACACCACCGTACCGGAAACGACTGGTGTATTTACCCGATGTACGATTTTGCACACGGGCAATGCGACTCCATTGAGCGCATCACACATTCCATCTGCACGCTGGAGTTTGAAGTACACCGCCCGCTTTACGAATGGTTCATCAAAGAGATTGAGATCTATGTTCCGCAACAGATAGAGTTTGCCCGCCTCAACCTGAGCTATACGGTGATGAGCAAGCGCAAACTACTACAATTGGTTCAGGAAAAACAGGTGAACGGCTGGGACGACCCCCGCATGCCAACGATTTGCGGATTACGCCGCCGCGGGTACACCCCGGAAGCATTACAAAACTTTGCGGAGGTTATCGGCGTAGCAAAACGCGATAATGTGATTGATGTTTCGCTGCTGGAATATTGCCTGCGCGAAGACCTGAACAAAAAAGCACAGCGGTTGATGGCCGTTGTAAATCCCCTAAAGCTTGTGCTGACCAATTATCCCGAAAATCAGGAAGAAGAGCTGGAGGCGGTGAACAATCCGGAAAATCCCGAAGCGGGAATGCGCAAAATACCTTTCTCCCGCGAGTTGTATATCGAACAGGAAGATTTTATGGAAGTACCCGCGCATAAATATTTCAGGTTGTATCCTGGCAACGAGGTCCGTTTAAAATATGCCTATATCATTCGTTGCGAAGAAGTGATCAAAGACGAAGCCGGCAATATAAAAGAAATTCATTGTACCTATGACGCCAACACACGCAGCGGCATGTCCGACAGCAACCGCAAGGTAAAGGCAGCGATACACTGGGTTTCCGCAAAACATGCTGTAGCGGCGGAAGCGCGCATATACGACAAACTTTTTACACAGATAAGCCCGGAAGACGTTCCGGAGGGGGAAGATTTTAAAATTAACCTCAACCCGGACTCTCTGAAAATCACAAAATGTTTTGCGGAGCCTTCCATACAGAATGTAAAATCCGGAGACAAGATACAGTTTGAGCGGGTGGGGTATTTTTGTGTGGACAAGGACTCGACAGCAGAAATGAAGGTCTTCAACAAGACCGTGGGTTTGAAAGGTGCCTGGCAGCCTCCGAAATAATAAAATTTGAAAAAAAGTTTTTTATTTATAAAACTTTCATAATTTTGCACCCTCATTGTCCCGTGGTGTAACTGGCAACACGTCTGACTCTGAATCAGAAGAGTTCAGGTTCGACCCCTGACGGGACAACAAAAGCCGCATCAATGTTTTGGTGCGGTTTTTTATTTCTATGATTTTACTAATTTTACAAAACAATATTTTTGTGATAAAATGGCCATCCCTTGTTCGGATTAGGCCCAGCCTAATCCGAACAAAGATGAGTTTGTGATTGAATGATTTTTTATAGCAGTCATCAGATGACTCTCCAAGTTGAAATTGTTGAAATGGCTTGTAGTTCTTAGTCATCAGATGACTTAGAGCCTGTCAGTATTGTTTCGACGAAGGTAGAGCCTTCGCCGGACCGGGGCTATTGCCAGTTACTTTGATGTATTTGTCCTTTAAAATCAGTGATTTTTAAAATTATATTTGGCGGAATCACATTGTTAAAAAACACATTCAGCCAAATATAAAAATCATTCATTCTTTTTGAAAAGTACATCCATTTTAAAATCGTTGTTCACCAAACCAAGGCTATGGTTGTTTTTAGCCAGGCCAAAAGAGGTGATAAATGTGAGATGATATGTTTTTTTGTCCCGCTTAGTTCTTTAAATTTATTTATCTTGTTTCGAAGTTTAGCAGCATATGATTTATCAATAGTGAATTCGCCGGAATAGAATTTCATTTCACAAACATTGATGACAGCGTCGTTACGGTCAATCAAAAGATCGATCTGAAAACCATCGCTATTTTTATCTCCTTTAAATATATAAGCGGATTCTTCTGAATAAATTCCGCTGAAACAGAAGGGTTCTGGCTAAATCCATGATGGGACAACACCCATCAAAGCTGCTTTCAAAGGCAGCTTTTTTTGCCTGTAATTTTTGTCAGGGGGATAAGATTATACTGTTACTGATTTATATGTGTAATTTGCAAATAAAAAAGTAACAATTTTTCGCAATTAAAAAGTACCACTTT
>CAZMPB010000142.1:0-7994 GCA_964567775.1 uncultured Bacteroidales bacterium | reverse complement strand
CCTCGGATTATCACACGTAAACGACAATAACCGTCTGATGACAGGAAACGGAACGGCAAACATAACCAATCCTCCTCCCGACCTGATCAATTCAGAAATTACAACAATGAAAAACAGCAGTCTTAGCGTTAACCCATAAACATTAAAAATATGGCCATTTCAGAAAAAGATCTTCTCCTTGCTTTAAGCAACGAATAACCACAGTATTTAGAGATCCTTGCAAAACTCGATGAAAAAGCAATTGCTTATCTCTCCACCCTGTCAAAAGCAAAGGATGTTATGCTCGCAACCAAAGCCATTTATCTGGCCGGGATTTATAGCAAGCCCTCGGGGCACGCCATCGTAGAAAGCGCTGCTAAAAGCACGGTGCTGCTCAAAAGGATAGCCTCCGCCTCCGTATTGGAACATATGCCGGAAGAAAAAAGAGATATGATAGCCGAAAAACTTATCGATGATGCGGATATCAGCATACAGAAACTGGTGATCAAAGCAGCCGGTTCAAGCAAATCCGTCAAACTGAAAGCCAAGTTTGCCAAACTCTCTAAGGATAGTTCCTCAAAGTTCATACGCGATCTCATCAAAGAACGTCAAAAACCATGATCTATAAGATAAAAGATGGCAATACGGCCTTTCAAAATACGTGAAAACGAAAAAAAAGTAAAACAAATAAAAAACAAATATTATGACACTAGCAAAAGCAATGTGGGCTCATGGTCATAGCATGGTCATTGAATACCCCGACAGAATAAAAAGCGAATGGAAAGCAGGCTTCTTTTACAGGGTTGTCGGGAAGCCCGGGACCACCAACTGGTTTCACTTTGCAATACCCTCCCCGGTTATTGTCGACGGTAACCGGCTGGCTATTGATTCGGTGATGATCAGGTTCAGGAGCGGCTCGGTACAGGCGGATATTACCAATGTTCATGTATATGACGGTGAAACCAAAATAGCCTCCCATGACGGGCTTAACCTTTCGCCATCCACCTGGAGCTGGCCACGCTATGGGGTACCCGGCAAACCCGAAATCAAATGGGGCGTGGGTATCTCAATCGGTGTCCGGTTCGAGGGCGCGACTGATGCGAATAATACTTTAGAGTTCAGCTCTGTCGGAGCCGACTTCCTTCCATAACAAACCGCTGGATTCAACAGGTCGGACACATAGCGGACAAGGAAGTTTTCAGGTCCAGTTCGGGAATTTTATATTGTTTGTATCCCTAGGTATAACAATATTAACAGGTATTAAATCTATAGGAACCAGGTCATCAAAAGGAACAGGAAATTTATGTACTTCCGGAGACACCGTTTTCGTTAGGCAATAACCCTGTTTTAACTTCAGTAACGTATAAAGTTTATCCTTCCCTTTGGTTTCTGCCCAGGTTTTGAGGTCTCCATTTAAGAATGTAACACAATAATTTGCCGATCCTCCTAAAATTTTTTCGTCAAGGTCGAGTAAGCCATTATTATTTTTATCATTAAATGCAACAATATATCCAACACCTAATTTAATGTTATCAAAATCCATCAGCAACTCTTCGGGCGGGTCTTTGGTTAATACCAGGCTGTAATTCAACTGCCCCTCGTCTGATTTTACTTTAGCTATAACAGAAGATTGGAATTGGGTGTCCCCTCCTTCTTTTTCCGATCTGTCGAGGCCCCAAATAATTGTTACGAGAATATTTTCGGCAGGTTGGGCGCCGGGTTCATATACGATGTCGCCCTCTATCCGGAATCCCTTGTCAGTAAAGAGATTCGCACATTTCGACCATAATTTCTCAAACGAATCCGTAAAGGTTGCTAAAGAGGTAATAATGACACCTGTCACAATCAGGATGGAAACAATTTTATTATTCCTTATTCGATTAAGAATGCCTTCCGGCCGGTTTTCTTTATTAGCTGCTGTCATTTTATCCATGATTAAATTTACAATTAAAGGAGGTTGTTTTCAAAAACACTTTATGCGCCTGTGCAAGCCCTGCCTTACCGTCAGGTGTCCGCCGCAGCGGAAACAAACTTACATAAAAATATGATAAACCAAAAAATTACCTTTTAAGCCCATATATCGCGTCAACATATTTATTAATCTTTACTATCCGGCTCAAAGAACACCCAACGGATGGCGGGGTTTAGTTGTTTAAGTTCTGATTCGCACTTATTAATATTTTTCATCAGTAGTTTTACAGAATCAGTTTCCGTCATTTTTACCTTAATGGCAACCATGATATCAGGGCCTAATTGCAAGGTAATAATATTATAAATGCTGGATATCTCCGGCCTTGATTCCAAAAATATTTTTATCTCCTCGCGGGTTCTATCATCCGTACTTTGCCCGACCAGCAAACTCTTGACTTTAAAAGCAAGAAAAAATGAAATAATGACCAGCAAAATACCAATGCCGATGCTTCCAAAAGCGTCAAAAACCGGGTTTCCTGTGATAGCCGAAAGAACAACAGCAACAAGCGCCAGTGCCAATCCCAGCAATGCAGCAACATCTTCGCCCAAAACAACAATCAATTCGCTTTTGCGGCTGTTTTTTACCCAGTTCCAAATGCTTTCTTTATGCCTCAGTTTTTTTATCTGCGTTAAACATCCGAAAAGCGAAGCAGCTTCAAGAATCATACTGACAGATAAAACAACAATGGCTATTACCGGGCTTTTCAGCCCCTCATGAACACTGATCTTGTGGACGCCCTCATAAATCGAGAATAAGCCCCCCATACTGAATAAAATCAGCGCCACTACAAAAGACCAGAAATAGATCTCTTTTCCGTATCCCAGCGGATGCTCGATGTCCGGTTTTTTCTTAGAGGATTTTAAGCCAAGGAATAAAAGTCCCTGGTTTCCGCAGTCGGCAAAAGAATGTATGGATTCGGCCATCATAGCGCCTGAACCGGTGATGACAGCGGCAATCGTCTTGGTAATGGCAATCCCAAAGTTTGCCAATAAAGCGAAAAGTATTGATTTTACAGATGCACTCTGGTGTGACATTTTTGTTTGGTTATTGCTACTCAAATTTAAAAATTATTCAAATATCGGGATAAAATCAGCAGAAATAAAAACGGTATAAAATTTTCAGAGGTTTACTTCCCGGATAAAAACGCCGGAAAAAAACAATAGTCCATGACTGAAACAAAAGCGCTCATGCCCAAAAGATTTGTCCGATCAACCGGACATGGAATATTCATCTAACCAAAAAACACAAAAACGATATTGATCAACAAGACAATAATGGCAATAATGACAGTTACATTGTTCCTTGGAGGTGCAAAAGCCCATAATAACCGGAACGGGAGTATACCTGTAACGGTTAACCTGAATATCCGGTCAACACCGCTTGTTATCCCTGCGCCTGGCATACTCCCTTCCCATGTACATACTGCAAAAGCTGTCAACCCGGCAAATACAATAGTTAAAAGTTTTATGCTTCGTTTAAATCCTTTACTATCGCACCAAACATCAAGTAAATCGTGATATTTATTAAATAGCCAGGCAATAAGGAAACCCAGCAACGCAACACCTACAAATCCAAAAATACATATTAAAACACCAATATATCCATCCTCTCCCGAAAATTGTATCATCCAGATAATAAGGCCGACAGATATCGGGACTAACAGCAATAACAATACATAGCGCTCAATAGTTTTGGGAATATTACCGGGCATCACGGAGCGTCCGATCGCAAATCCTGTTGCTGTAGTAAAAGTAGCAATGATGCCTGCTGTTGTATAATCGCCCACCAGGTTTGAAATAACAAACGGGAAACTCATTAATAGCACTGCGACAAAAATAATCACATAACCAAAAAACATTTTTTGTTTTGAATACAGAAAATGCAGATAGCCACAATTCATGGATAGTAAAAACAGGAAAAAAATACACATCACGTAAGTGGCCGCAGGGCTGAACAATTGTGAGACGTCATGGCCTGTCGCCCGGGTAAGTATCCAATAAAAAATAAAAGAAAACAGAATCATCAGATCGAAGGCCAGTTGATCTTTTTTAAGTCCGGTTACACCAGGAAACGTTTCTGATTCAGATGACGGCTTGTTCATTTTTTCAGGGCTTACATTGCGGAAACATTCGAAAAATTGTTTAAAATGTTTGATTTCGCCCGCCGGACGTTTGTTTATAAGATCAGAATAACTCTTAGCTTTGATTATGTTTATTGTATGAAGGGCATTTGGCAATGAGTCCGGCTAAAGATTCTGTAATAATTTTTAATTATACCAATGCAAAAATGATCATATAATTATCGCCATATTTTTTCGCACATTTAGGACAGTAGGCGTAATGAATATAATAGTCTTTGGCTGTCTGTCCCTTGGTGGCAAGATATTCGTTAAATTGCTTAATGAATTTCGGAACAGCGTTATAAGGGCCGGCATATACCTTAGCGGCATAAGTACCCGAGATGCTGACATTGTCCGCATCAGGGACCGTGCCGCTCACAGACAGGTAGATTTCCGATTTGAATGCGCTGGGATCCCGAAATAATAATAATGCGTCTTCAGGTATTTCCTCTGCCATTTTTGCATCATCGGCCAATGTACACAATTTACCAACCTTTTTCCCTATGGCAGAAGGAAAAGGTATATGGAAAAAAGTACCCATGGTTTCTTTTATGAATGGTTTTTTATCCCAGTTGAAAGTTTTCTCATCCCATTTTTCAGGATTGAATTTTGGACAACATTCTTTGTTTTCCGTGTTCATATTTATGATTTTATGATTATACCTTTTGTGCTTATTTTTTAGTCTATCCTAAAAAATATTTACAATGGTAAATGCCGATGCTACATGAAAATAGTCCAATGAGATGCAGCGAAATTGGACTATATTGAATGTGCTATCGGTATTACTATTTGCGGATTATAATTTTGCCGGTTCCCATTTTACAGAGTATTAAGCAAGCATGATAACCAATAAAAAACAAGAATAATCTATATCTGCAAGGTGTTTCAAAAAATTAACACCCTGATGATCACAACCTTTTCAAATAGCCAAAGATACCGGGAACAAACCCGAAGAGATCATTGCGCGGTGTCCGTCTTTGGGACATCCGGGTTTTTCTCTTTTATGGCTCTTTTTTCGCAGAAACTGCAGAGGTCAGCTATATTTTTTTCTCTTGCCTTCACAACAGTTCCCTGGAATATTTCATCTGTTTTGGATGTGTTGATATAAGGGCAGTCCTGATACAGGTGATAATGCTTGCCCGACTTGGTCCAATAGACAAAATCATTGCCCTGGTTAAGCTCTTTTACCTGTTCGGTCTTTTGTGTGTAATCTTCCTGTGAAGGGGGATTAAAATCAATACCCATAAAACCAGCCGCCAGCAACGCGACAATACCTATGACACCTGCAATGCCTTTTTGTTTACCGCTCATATTCTTGTTGGTAAAGATGAGGATGACCAGGGGCAGAAAAGCAATCATGGAAACGATGGCGCCAAGCTGGTTTTGGACAAAAAATCTGAACTTGTCCTTTTCTGATGCCGGGTCGTAGCGGTTGGATTTTTTCCACATCAGCGAGCCGATAACGGCAAAAATCAGGTCGAGCACGATCAGAACAATGAGCCATACCATAATGGCAGTTGTAATGGGCGGTTTTCTGATCAGGACGATCGCCACAACCTCAAGGGCAATAGCAATTACCCAGGCAACGACGGCAATAATGCGCAGCTTTTTGGCTTGGGCTTTGCTTTCGTCGCTGGCCACAAAAGGCTTGCTTTCCTGAGGTGCAGTTTGATTTACAGGCTGAGTCCCATCGTCTTCAACCCGGGTCAATTTTTTATTGGTTCCTTTGTCGGACATATTTTTTCCTCCTAGTTTAAGTTTAATAATTTACATTTAGAAATCTTTTTCAAAGTTAATAAATATCTAAATGTACAAAAAACATTTATGATGATTTGTGTTAAAATTTTTAAGGTCATGAATGTTTTTATTAATCCGCTTATAGTTTTTTTTCATTTTCCTTTACGGCCCTCTTGCTTTCCGACTTTTATCCAATGTAGGATGGCTGCTTTATCATTTGTCTTTCCCAGAGTATTCACCAGATCTTCATAATTATTCAGGTATTTTGAGGGATTAAAATAATCCGTACTGTCTCTTTTTTCGTCGATTCCATGATCTAACCAATGAAAAAAAGCCCCGGCATCTGAACCCCGGGCAGCAATTCTCACATCTTCGTTATTTTTCATGTAATATGAAGGGGAAAAGGGAATATCTGAAACAAAATCATAGGCTTCTTTTTCGAGGGGCATATTGTAATAACCATATTGCTTATACTGCTCACCATAGCAAGCCGCGAATTTAAATTCGCCAAGCCCTTGCATCTGCTCAACATGATTCAGTTCATGTATCAACAACCTGATTTCTTCATAATCGAACGAATCACCGTCCTTTAAATAGATAGTCCTGCCAAATGTCATACCCGCAGTATGTTTTGACTGTTTAAACCAATTTGCGGGCAACCGGGCATTTTTTACTATCCGCACCCGGCTTAAATCCAGAGAAGGAAATAAAAAAACGATTCTCCGCACCATATCAGGGCAAAGATGAAGATGCTTTTTATTGCAATTCGCCATCCATGCCAATACTTTGGCCGCAAAATACACAATGATGCCAAGCGTCCGGAAAAGGTACTTTTTAAAATTATCAGCTGCTGGCATCAAGTTCCAATTTATTCTTCCCTGACAGTAACGATAAAAAATATTTCAACCATCGAAAAAACAGCCATTTCACCCGGCTATAATGATCTTATGGTTCCGTGAATCCTGCCCGACATTGATTTTCACGATATATATCCCCGGAGTCAGGTTCTGTGCATCAAAAACCGCTATATGGCTGCCGCTTGTTGCATATTGGTTTTCAGCGAGTGTGGCTATTTCTCTACCCATGAGGTTGTATATCTTTATGTTAACATAGTCGCTCTGCTTTACATTATAGAAAACAGATGTATTGCCAATGCAAGGATTGGGCGCAACGGTACTTTCGAAATTGTTGGCCATAAGTTCATTTACCGAGGCAGTAGAGTCAATGAGGAGTTTGATATTATCTATCCTCATTTCAGAACTGATCTCACTGCTCCCGCCGCACTCGTCCACCAGCTTGAATTCTATGGTTTTGATACTGTTACGATAGTTGGTGACAGGGATCAACACGCTGGACCATTCGGACATGGTGTTATCCATTAATATGGGGCCATATGCCAGGTTGTTGTTTATCAACACCAATAGACGGTCCACATCAGGAGAAGGGTTTTCTTCATCCTTTTCATAGATCATATAATCAAACTTGATGGCCAGGGCGTTTTCAGGAAAATAGACCCTGTTGTGAATTTTATTGTAGGCGCTTGTTGATCTCAATCCAAGATAATTGCCGTCGATAGTTGCATTGCCGCTGCCGCCGTTATACGACCAACCCGGAAAAGTTTCATCAATAAAATTACCTCTTTCAAAATTGCCGTTCACAATACCATCGTTGCTGAAGGTGAAGTACGGAGTTTCCGGTACTCCAGTTATTGCCGGCCGGCTGTTGAAGCCGGCGCCATTTATTGAATAATAATATCCTTCGTGCCTTGTGGAATCAAGAATAGTTTCGGTGTACCATCCGTGAACCGCGTTATGACCAATGGTGCCAAGATAGACCTGAAAGGTGCCCTTCACCGGCCTTCCATTAAGTTCGATGAAGTTGTCCTGATAATAAGAGTCGGCCCATGTAATGCCCTGCCATGCTTCTACTCCGGAATGCCATAGCGCAGGATTAACATCATAATCATCAAAAAAACTTACAGCGCCCCAGTCGTGCGCATCCAGCGAAGTGGTCTGCGCCACAGGAAAACCCGACACAAGAAGGCGTTCCGCACATTCGCTGTTGACCACAGTGCCGCGGCTGTGCCCGATAAGATGCAGGGTGCTGATATCAAAATCACCCTGCAAATGTCCCTGGATAAGGGAGGTAAATAAAGCAGCCCCGGCATCTTCGCTAAACCCGGCCTGA
>CAZMPB010000141.1:0-8046 GCA_964567775.1 uncultured Bacteroidales bacterium | reverse complement strand
GATACCTCATGGGCACAAAGATACAACAAAGTGGCAGGAAGTAAACACCCTATAACAAAAGTATAACAATTTTATCAGTGATAAAAAAGAAATTTAATTTCTCTGATAAAACGAACAGCGCAATTATCGAAATCTTTTCCGGAAAATTTTGTAAATTGCAACCGTATTAAAATAACATCAAATGAAGAAAACTATTGCCTTGTCAATATCTCTGATATTCAGTTTGATATTTTTTTCAAAAGACGGTTTTGGACAAACAGCGGTTGACTATTATAACAGCGGATTGACAAAATATAGCTCAAAGGATTACAGCGGTGCACTGGCTGACTATACCAAAGCCCTGGAGATTGACCCGAAGTATGCGCTGGCATACCATAACAGGGGGTTGTCAAAGTATAAACTCAAAGACTACAGCGGTGCCATTGCCGATTATAACCTGGCTATAGAAAATAAGCCCGATTATGCTTCTGCATATTATAACAGGGCTTTGGCAAAATATAACCTCAAGGACTACGACGGCGAACTTGCCGACTATGATAAAGCCATAGCCCTTAATCCAAAGTTTGCTTCGGCATATTATAACAGGGCGCTGGCAAAGGAAAGTTTAAAAGATTATGCCGGCGCAGTCGAAGACTATACAAAAGCTATAGAGAATGATCCAAAATATGCCTCGGCATATTATAACATCGGGGTAATCAAATACAATCTCAAGGACAAGAATGCTGCCATTGAGAACTTTACCCAAGCGATAGCCCACAACCCAAAGGATTCAAAGGCATACTATAACAGGGGTATAACAAAGTATGACCTTTTGGATTATAGTGGGGCCAGTGCAGATTTTACGAGCGCTATAGCGATCGACCCGCTGTATTCAGAGGCATATTATTACAGGGGGTTGACAAAAAACAATCTTGACGATATCAATGGGGAAATTGCCGACTATACCAAAGCCACGGAGCTCAATCCGAAGTTTGCCAGGGCCTTTTATAACAGAGGCCTGGCAAAGGCGAAACTTAAAGATCACCAGGGAGCAATAGCCGACTATACTCAGGCCATAGAAATCAATCCGCAATATGCAGAGGCGTATAATAACAGGGGAGTGGCTAAGTATAACCTAAAGGATTTCAACGGCGCCATTGATGATTATTCTCAGGCCATAGATAATAACTCACAGTATGCCACGGCATATTATAACAGGGGATTGGTCAGGATGGAAACAGGCCAGAAAGACGGTGCATGCCTGGATTTTAAAAACGCCCTTGATTTTGGCGAAAAAGATGCTGCCGCACAAATTGAGAAAAACTGCAAATAACGATAGCACATAATATAAAGAGCACGAGTTTTATTTTTAAGAATACTTGATAAAAACGATAGCAATTAAAAAGCTATTGTACGGAATATCATATTTTATTACGTATTGTAAAATGAGTATGATACTAAAGAAGTGATCATAACATATCACAAAATATAATTGCATGAATCAAATCAACAAAACGGCAGAATACTATCAACTTCTGATTGATAAATTCGGGAAGACCGGGAAATCACCAAATCAATTGCGGGTTTTCAAAGAGATAAAGGAGCTTGTTTTAAGCTGCACCGGTTATGAAGAAATTCAAACAAAAATGAAAAGCGGGGGTTATTATGATTCTCCTGCACAAGCCATGTTTTTAGATAAAATGCTGGCACTAAAAATGGCTGCGGAGCAAAATAGCTTTCCTGAACTTGCAAAAATATATCAGGACAAATATGATGAAGTAAAGGAAAACATTCTGGCGATGTACGACACCGGTTATAATCAGCGCGTGACAGATTTTTATCAAAGAAAAAGCAACATATTAAATGCCTTTTATGAAATTTTCATGAACTATCTTACACACAAATCCGCCAATATTTACGATTTAAATTATAAATCCAGCCTGGACAATATGCGCGAAAATCAAAAAAAACTACTGGCATTGAATACTGATTTTACCCTTGTATCTAAAGATCCATATTTTAGAAATCATATCGGCCTTGATGATGCTGCTTATGCAGGGTGGGTGGATGAGGTACTGGATTTGTTTGATAAATACGGGGTGGAACAAGCCGAAGAATCTGCTTTGAAGGCTTTAGCCGATGAAGCATGGCGTATACTTCAATCCAAAAAAGTAGAAATTCAGGATATTGGAAAACGAGAAGAGGCGAAGAGCAAACGGTCTGTATTTATGGCTGTCCCGCCAAAAGATGTCCATGGCAACTATGAATTTTTGTTAAACGAGCAGGAGGAGTATTAATATGGATGCTTTTATACAACAAACCATTACAGGTTATACAGGCGTTTTTGCAGCTTTTTCCCTGGGCGATGAAAATTTAAAAAATGATATAAAAAATTTTATTGCCGACTTGGATTCATTGGGCGAAAGTTGTTCTGATGTCATGGATTTTATGACAAAATTTTCCGCAGGCGGTTTACAGCAAAAGTACGCTGATTTAATTGCCATGGCTGCTACACCAATGCCTTCGGAGGCAAATGCTGAAGGAAGTTTTGATACTGTTGAAAAGAAAATGCCTTCCGTGAAGGAATTTCTGGAACAATACAGAGCGTCTTATAATGCGGTGCTTAATGGCGGTTTCCGTTTACGTGCCCAAAAAGCTTATGAAGCTATTTTTGATGTAGCCGGGCGTACTGACGATCTTCTGGAAATGAATATGATTTTAGAAAAGGAAGGGCTGCTTTGGAAAATTGTCACGGAAGATTTACTTGACATTTATGAACCCATACTGGCTGCCAGTGATCCTTTCAATGACGGCCTTGTTAAGCAGATGCAAAAACTTATTCAAATCTGTAATCAGGCAGTTTGTGATGAAGAACTGGCCTGTCTTTCGGATATTGCCATTAAAGAAAATCAGCAATATAACTACCGGTTTATGTCGCGTATGGCAGCTGCTGTATTGCTTTCCGGGGCAATTATGGGATATGCCTTATGCAAAATAAAGTTCAGGACCTGGCTTCAGCCGCAGTCTGATTTGTTAGGACTGATTGCACAACGGGATGCCGTAAAACGAATCTATGAATATTTTTGCACTGCTTTTGGCTGGAAATTCGATGATTTTGTAAACGATGAATGGATGAAAATCTGGTTGCTGGCGCCCGTAAATCTTGATACTAATGCAAGAATAAAACAAGTGCTTGATCCGCAAAATATTGAAGTGATGTGGGAACTTTTGTTTAATGAAATAGTATCCGAAAGAAGTATTTCCGATATTTTGCTTCATGAACAATACATGGTCTATTATTTTCTGTTGGATAAAAGAGGGGATGAAGTAAGTTTAAAATACCAGGCAGAAGCGTCTAAACTCAACGAACATCTTTTGTATTTTAAATATCAGCATCAGCTTCAGTCCTTAGCCGAAACTAAAGCGGTGAAACTACCTGGCATAGCGGAGAAAAATTCTCATTAAGCCGGCACTTTCCTGTTTGCGTGCGTTTTTCACACGGGCCTGTATGTAAATTTTAAGATTTTTTCTTTTACGGTCACCCTTAGATAGCATTTCAATATCAATTACTGCTGTTAATCCGGTATTATTTCTTCCGGAACTGTAAGCACCTCCATGGAAATAAATAGTTGTTTGAGTTTGTGGCAAGCGTTACAAAGTATGCCTTATCGATTTAAGAAAATTTGTGTTTAACCTGCATCGGAAGCGTAGCCGATGTTTTGTATTCAGAATTTTTATGGCGTTTCCCGTTTTAGGTGTTGTGTCTGCGCATTTACCGGGGTGTATTCGTTTTAATGTCACGCGTTAAGGTTGCCCTCGTACCGGTGGTTTTATAATTTCCTTTTAACAAATACTTCAGGTATTGGCATACAAGTGGGTGTTCCAGCTTGTAAGATGTGAATCAAATGTAAAAAATTATTAAATTAGGTTGATTTTTGTAAAAATATTTTGTATATTTGTTTTCTTTTATGGGGAAAGAATCTTCTTTTTATTAGTGTTATAAAATTGGCATTGTGCTAAAAACAAAATCTGTTTGGACTGTTCGACCATATCGGAAATAATTTATTATTAAATCAAAAAATAAAATAGTTATAAACATAAAACTCATTGCCTATGGAAAATAAACAAATAAAAAATTCAATGAACCCGAGCCATAATAAAACTAGTAATTAACTAAAACCCCAAATTATGAGACCAGCAGTTATTTTAAAATTTGTCATGAGTGTTTTTTTGCTATATGGCAGCATTATTTACCTTAATGCGCAAACCATTAGCGATCCTTCGCAGGATCCGAATTATGATGCCGCAAAAGCGGCTCAGATAACTCCGTCTATGGATATTATGAACAAATCCGGAGTAATGCATTCTCCCGGACAATTGCCGGATGAGAGTGTCTGCTATTTTCCTCCTGATAGTTCATACAATTCCTTTTATGCGAATGATGATGCTTCTATCGGACCGTTTACGCTGCCTTTCAGTTTTGATCTGTACGGCACATTGTATAATCAGGTATGGATAAATAATAACGGCAACGTTACGTTTACAGGGTCATACTATTCATACACAGCCACAGGTTTTCCTATGAGCATGCCGATGGTGGCCGCGTTTTGGGCGGATGTGGATACCCGCCCGGCCGGCAGTGCCCTTACCACCTACCAAATCAATCCTACCAACCTGATAGTCAGTTGGAATGGTGTGGGATATTACAGTTATCAAACGGATAAATTAAATACATTTCAATTGATTATTACCAATGGCCTTGATCCGATAATCGGGATTGGCAACAATGTCGCTTTCTTTTATGGCGATATGCAATGGACCACAGGCAGTGCCTCGGGCGGCTCCGGAGGATTTAACGGTTCACCGGCCAATGTCGGTATTAATAAAGGTGATGGCGTGAATTATGTTCAGGTCGGACGTTTCGGAGTTCCCGGCAACGCTTACGACGGCCCTGGTAATAATACCGATGGAATAGATTATTTGGATAATCAATGTTTTTATTTTAATGTAACTTCGCTAATCAACCAACCTCCTTCGGTTAACGGGTTGCCCCCCAACAATACGATTAACATCGCCTGTGGCGACACAGGTAGTTTTTTCCTGACATTTATAGCCCCTGAAGTTGGCCAGTCGGTAAGCACCACTGTTAATACCGGTGGCTTGTGCAACACCAATGTCAATATTACTAACGGTAATTTTTCAACGGCCTATGTAACAATATTGGGCGCGGCTTGTAACGAAGGTACTCATGTGGTATCCTTTACGGCAACGGATAATTATACTCCTCCGGCAAGCACCACGGTTGATGTGATTGTCAATGTTTCGGCATGTTGTGTTCCTCCTGTCATTTCATGTCCTCCAAACATCACTGTTAATAATGATTCCGGGCAATGCGGCGCCATCGTTTTTTATGACGAAGACATCATAAATACCAAAAGTCCGATAACAGTAACATTTTCTCATCCTTCCGGAGGATTTTTTCCAGTGGGCAACACTATTGTTACAGCAATAGCTCAAAATGATTGTGGTGTCGATTCCTGTTACTTTACTATTACCGTGATTGATGCTGAAGCGCCACAGATTGAATGCCCGCAGGATATCGCGGTAAGTAATGATTCGGGAATTTGCGGGGCAGTGGTAAATTACACCGTCGGATCCTCTGATAATTGTCCGGGGCAAACGCTCACACAAACAGCAGGGCTGGCCAGCGGCGAGGTGTTCCCGGTTGGCACTACCGTTAATAGTTTTTTAGTTGTTGACGGTGCCGGCCATATGGCGGAGTGCAATTTTACAGTAACCGTTAACGATACCGAGCCGCCGGTGATTGTTTGTCCGCCTGCTGTAACGTTGTGTTATTCCAATGCCGGTGATTCCATCGGCTTTGCTGCGGCTACAGACAATTGCGGAATAGCCGGTATTACCAGCGACCGTGGCCAGTTTGTTGTGGGTGAAAACCTGGTGACCTATACCGCTACCGATTTATATGGAAATACCAGCACCTGTGTGCAGGTGGTAACGCTAAGTTCTCCGATTGCCGTTGAAATCAGTGCAGATCTGTTGCCCGAATTTTGTCAGGGCGAAGGAATGATGCTCATGGCAAATGTCGGTGGCTCCGATGCCGTTGCTTACCTCTGGTCGAATGGCGGCGTATCCGAAGAATCGTTCTTCGATGTAACTTACAATAATACATGGGTTAGCGTTACAGTTACCAATGCGTGGGGTTGCCAGGCATCAGCACAGTATTACCTTTCTTTTGACGAGACAGAATTATTATCTTCGTACCTGATGCTGACACGCAACCATATTAAACTCGAAGGCACGGTTATTAACAGCGGCGGACTCGGTGTTAAGGAGGGCAAGAGCGACAAATTGGAGGCAAAGAAATTTTCTTTCGTAACAGCACCCGGAACCTTTGCCAAGGCGCAGCATTTTCATATTGATAATTCCAGTGTGATTACCAATACATACAATGCTTCTCCGGCAGTGGCCTGGCCGGTATTTGAAACATATGCCGGAAATAATACAGGTATTAATGTTCACATCCCCGATAATGTTACTATGACTCTTTCACTTGACATATACCGCGAAGTTAAGGTGGGTAAGAATGCTACGGCCATATTTACTCAGCCGGTGATCGATATTGAAAAAGGTATTAAGATGGATGATGGGGCTACCCTGCAATTTCCATTACCGTGTACTAAAATCAGGATGAACGATAAACTGGACGGAAATAAAAATATCAACATCAATCCGGATGAAAACTTTGTCCTATTCTATATTGACGACGACGTACATCTTGATGGTGGCGCCTTGGTCAACGGCGTGTTTTATCTGGGTTCAGAAAAGAGTAAGGATACTGTAAAACATCATATGCACATTGCAGACTCCAAAGGCCGCACGGCGGTGTTTAAAGGGATGTTCCTTGCGGAATGCGTACATTCCGGAAAAAACAGCAGTTGGTATCTTGGCGATGTTTGCAACAACTGCCTTTTTCCGAAAGCTCAATCCTTTGCTGCTGATGATCAGTTGAACAGTCAGGGGGTGGTTATAAACAGTTATCCGAATCCTTTTGAGACCATGACCACACTGGCATTTACTCTTCCGGAAGACAATCATGTGAAGATGGATGTGTTTGATGTTTCAGGCAAGTTGATTACCCAGTTGTACGAAGGAACCGTTACGGGAGGACAGGAATATCGCGTTGTGTTTGATGGTGCAGGCCTGCCATCAGGAATTTATATTTACAGAATGACGACTAATGAAGATGCGTTTACAGGCAAGATTACTTTAATAAAACACTGATTGCTCAGGCCATGTTTTAATTAAAAGCCCCACAAAAAAGGGGCTTTTAATTTTTGTTGCCGTTATCGCATTTTGATGTCTGTTTAATTTCTATCTCCTCAACATTTCCGATTGATCCAATTTTATCATGGGCTGCAGAGAATAAAATATAGGTGTAGAAATTCTCCATAAACAAAAAGCCACATCATAAGCGATGCTGCTTTTCTATTAGTAGCCCCAATAGGACTAAAATCGAACCATTTTATTAATGGTTTGAAAGCAATGTATAGCCTCAAAGGAATAGAAAAATTAGACTATTAAAAATTATTTGACACTACATGGCAAATCATGGACGCAATTTATTCATTATGTATATGAATGCTTCTGAAATTTTATTTTCTGAAGGAATTTCAGTATACGCCAGGGCCGAAAGTTCACGTTTGTATGTGGATTTAACTGCTTCCCATAAATCGTGAAACTGAAGGAATAACGGAGATTCAGAAATAGATTTATTTTTCCATGAAATAGGTTCATCAAATGCTTCCTGATCGTGATCCCACAAAGCGGAGAATTGATCCGGAAAATCTTTTGAGTTGACAAATACCTTGCAATTATTATCACGGAGAAGATAATATAAATCATAAAAATGACGGATTTTACCAGATATGCCAGATACGGCATCTGCTTCAAATGAAACCCTGAATAATGAAACAAGTTTTTCCAATAATGTCTGATTTTTTTCGAGAACATTGACCATAAAAGGCATCAGCTCATATTTTTCAATCA
>CAZMPB010000140.1:0-8063 GCA_964567775.1 uncultured Bacteroidales bacterium | reverse complement strand
AAAAGAACACGTTTTTTACAACAAAATGATGTTGAAAAATATCGTTGAAATGCTGAATTGATAAAGGTTCTATTGAGTAATTTTGTTGTCATGACAAGCACGAAAACTTACACGATTTCAAAACAAGAATTTGAGGAATACAATCGCCTGAAATCAGAAGTTGCCTGGCTCAAACATCAGCTTGACGAACTCAAACGAATGATTTATGGAACCAAGAGCGAACGCTTCATTGCCCCGAACCTTAATCAGCCGACATTGTTTGAACTTCCGGAAGAAACCCTTGTTGAAAAACCACAGGAAGAAATTACCTATACCCGCACTAAGCCTGAGAATAAAAAACAGCCCCTGCGTTTAGAAATACCTTCACACCTGCCACGTAAGACCGAAATCATTGAACCGGAAAATTTGCCGGAAGATGCAAAGAAGATAGGTGAAAACATTACAGAGGTATTAGAATATGAGCCTGCCAGCGCTTATGTCCGCAGGATTGTTCGCCCCAAATATATTATTGAGCAGAATGATGAAGAAACCCGAATAGTAACAGCGGACCTGCCCACACTTCCTATCCCAAAAGGAAATGCAGGCGCAAGCATGCTGGCACATATAATGGTAAGCAAATTTGTGGACCATCTTCCGTTTTATCGCCAGGTGCAGATCTTCAAACGCCAGGAACTTCACATACCGGAATCTACCATTGGCGGATGGTTCAGTGCGGCTTGCAAACTTCTGGAACCTTTGTATGGTTCATTAAAAGCCAAAATACTTTTGTGTAAATACCTTCAGGCTGATGAGTCGCCCATCCCGGTCCTTACAAATGACAAACCGGGTGCTACTCACAAAGGATATCACTGGGTTTATTACGATCCCTGGGGCAAATTAGTCTTGTATGATTATCAAAAATCCCGTGGACGTGAAGGTCCGGATGAAATGCTGAAAAACTTCAGCGGATTTTTACAAACCGATGGCTATACAGCATACAACAATTTGGCAAACCATGAAAACATCACGCAGTTGGCTTGTATGGCACATGCGCGACGCAAGTTTGAACACGCGAAGGACAACAATCCGCTGCTTGCTGCAGAAATGATGATCTTGTTCGGTGAACTATACGACATCGAACGCATGGGGCGTGAAGCAAGCTTGTCGCCGGAATCTCTAAAAGAGTTGCGACAACAAAAGGCCAAGCCCATTCTTGACAAAATGGAAGCTTGGCTCAGAAAGCACCTTATTCAGGTGCCACCAAAAAGTGCTTTGGGGATGGCCATTGCTTACACACTAAATCTCTGGCCCCGGTTGATCCGTTATATAGATGATGGCCGATTCCAAATTGACAATAATCTGATCGAGAACTCTATTAGACCAGTGGCACTTGGAAGAAAAAATTATTTGTTTGCAGGCTCCCACGAAGCCGCTCAAAATGCAGCCATGATGTATTCTTTTTTGGCTACCTGCAAGATCAACAACGTTGAGCCCTTTGCATGGCTTAAAGAAATCTTATCCATTATCCCTGATTATCCGGCTAATCAACTGCACAGACTTTTGCCCGGGCAAAAATAGACCTTTGTGTCCTAAGAAAAAAGATGCTCACCCCCGGTGGCTTACTTTTAATCAGGACAATTGCATGTTCTTTTTTTGAAATCGTTGAATTTTTATTCTTTTTTGAAGGGAGCAAAGAAAGTACTTTATCAAAATGTTTTTGTGCTTCAATAGTATCTTTCATTATAAGCTCGATTTCGCCAAGGCCTACATAATTCAATGGGTTATCGGGGGCCTTGACAGTACCCATCAGAAAAAGGGTTTTAGCCGAATCAGCCATTTCATTATAAGCATATGTTAAAGTATCGGAGAAATATTTTTGAAGATAGTTTTCACCATAATAAAAATAGATGCTACCATCGCCTGGATTTTTCTCAAGAACAGATTTAAATATCTGATCAGCTTTGCAAAACTGCTCACTCCTTGTTAATTTGATGGCTGATTGCAGATCCTGAGGATAAACAATACTTTTCTGTAATAAAAGTAAAATAACAGAAAAAAATATCGATTTTAACACGGGTTTTTTCATAAGAAACCTCCCTTTCATTTATGTTTTGATATTTTAAACTCATTTAAAAATTGAAATTTGTATCTATAAGGATATTTTTTCCCAGAAGTATTATTCATGAGTTTAAATTTTTAATTGAATCCCTTCGAGAATGAAACTTACTGCTTTTGCACAAATAAAAATATACAATATACGCGCGATGACCATTACACCAACCTTGCCTAAAGCTTTTTCAACAAGGTTTGACAATCGGAGTAAGGGCAATATTGACAAATAAACCGCAATCACAGTAATTACTGCAAGCAGCCTACCATCTGACTGAATAAGAAGAATTGCAGATAAAATGGTACCGGGGCCCGCCAGGTACGGAAACCCCAGTGGAAAAATTGCAACATTACCATCATTACCATCCGAAATTATGCTGTGTTTTGTTCCCAAAATCACTCCGCGTGCCGCTACTATAAATACAAGAATACCACCTGCTATTTTAAAAGCGTCAGTGCTTACTGCAAAAACATTCCTGAGCATGATGTCACCAAAAAGTGCAAAAGCAAGAACGATGGAGCCCCCCGTCAGCGTAGCGATATTGAAGATTTTATTTCTTTCCTGCTTACTGTAATCAACCGTTGAATCCGCAAAGATTGGCAAATTGCCAACTGCATTTACCATGGCAAATAAAACAAGATAATCATGTAATAATTGTTTTATTATTTCCATTATTTATGTTTTTGTATTTGCTTTAGACCTACCCATCCAATCCAGGTTGCGTAAATTGCCAAAATGTTCCCTGAAGAGCCTGTAATACATAAGTTCTTCTTTTGTATTAAGCACCCAACCATTACTTAAAGTCCTTTCTGTCGTAAAATCATGTTCAGATATTTTTTTTGAAGCATAATCAGACAAATGCGTGCCAATACCTGAACCCTCCCAGAATTTTGCTTTGGTTCTGTTCAAAATCGTTACAGGTAACATCTCTGAAGCTGCCTGCCTTAATATCCATTTTTCGATACCATTATATAGTTTTAAATGAGCAGGTATGCCAAGTGCATAATCAAAAACTTCAGGGTCGGCGAAAACAACATGTGCCGTTATTCCAAATGCTCCGGCACTGCGGTCAACCCTTTGTAAGGCGGTATTGTGAAGCCGGGTTGCAATGTCTATTAATTCTTCATCCAGTTTGTTTCCGGGTAATTCTTTCAGGTACAAATATCCGGCAAAGAATTCATCGCTACATTCACCCGAGAAAACGTCTGATACATAATCAGAAGCAGCTTTTGCAGCATAATAGTTTAAAATACTTGAACGAACAAGAAGGGCATCAAAAGACTCCAGTTTGTAAATAACCTCAGGCAATATGTACAAAATATCATTTATACTCACCATGATTTCTTTATGTATTGATCCGATATGACTGGCAACTTGTCTTGCATAAAGGATGTCCTGTGCGTCTTTCATTCCCGCCGTGAAAGAATACAGCGTTTTCACCCATGGCCTGGCTATGGCTGCAATAATACTTGAATCAAGGCCCCCAGAAAGCCACGAGCCGAACGAATCGCTTTTAATTCTTTTTTTTACTGATCTTTCAATCCGGTTGCGTAATGCTGAAGCGACTTTATCAGCATCTAATAACTCTGGTTTTTTAGTTTTAAGTTCAAAATATTTCTGAGTGATCATATTACTCATTGTATGCCCTGGCTGCAGTTCATAAATGTTGTCAGTCATATTTACCAGCGCTTTTACTTCTGATGCAAAACATATGGCGCCATCATTGGTTTTTCCATAGTACAAAGGACTGACTCCTAATTCATCTCTGTAAAATAAAATCTTATCTCCAATTATTTCGACTGATGCCTGTTGCCCGCAACCTGGTCCATCAATAAAAATATTTTTTAATAATTGTTCTTTAATGTATAATTCATTATGCGTTGACCATATAATCCCAATAGTACTATTGGGGTATTCCAGTATTTTTTTCCCACCACGTCCTCTGTGTGAAATAATCTTAAGCATTTGATCAACATCTTCTCGTTTGCCTTTTTTTAATATACCTGCAATTCCAGTCATACTTCCTTATTTTATTTGTTTTAAAATTTGTGACAACCTTTTTTCTTCTTTGACAGGTTTGCCTGTCTTGGGATTTACCGCTTCAGATCTACCGTCAATTATCCTGGTCGTAATTTTACCTTTAAAGGATTTGACTCCCATAAAATGGGGCGTATCGAGTAAACCTACAAGAACAGCCCTTTCTATAACATCAGGATCAGAAAACGGATCTGAAGAACCTTTTCCAAGAATAGAAATTGCATTTAAGATCGTGGCAGCTTCCCTTTTAAGTTTTTCTTTTCTCT
Organism: uncultured Bacteroidales bacterium; assembly: GCA_964567775.1. Taxonomy (GTDB): domain Bacteria; phylum Bacteroidota; class Bacteroidia; order Bacteroidales; family CAIWKO01; genus CAIWKO01. Next base: position 3,671 of record CAZMPB010000140.1, on the reverse strand, counting down.
GAATAACCCTTGAATCTATTGTCATATCCGGCAACCCATTCAAAGAATTTCGTAAAACGCCATGAATAATATTACAGCTCTCAATTAGTTCCTCAGCACGAACAGCATGATCACCTTCACTGAAACCCACCACATGGAATATGTGAGGCTTTATTACCATACTGACAAGCGCGGAGGACGCCAACTGACCCTTTGCAATGGATGGAGATGAGGAAAAATGTGTAAGCCCGGCGCGGACCATCCTGTACATGGTAAACGTTTCGTCCTCCAATTCTTCGATGAGCTCTTTTTTTGCGAGCATTTTAGCAATATCCATCACTGGTGTTGTACCTGATGGCGTGTTGAACATAAATTGCATTATATAATGCCTGACTCCCATTTTTTTAGCATTATATGAAGCCAGGAATGCCATTGCAACAGCAAGAGCATCATGTGCGTCTCTCAAACTCCATTGGTGCGATTCATTGACCTCTACAGGAATACCTTTTTCAGCGTACCATTTTATAACCTGTTGATGTTCCGCAATCGCCTCTTTTATTGTACGTGTGGAGCGGCCGTCAAGTGTACTATACCAACATAAGGGTATTGCGCCCCATGCATTATGAATTGTTTTAACACTCATTTCGGCCCATTTCAACAAATCGCGGGTACCTGCATAGCATCTCATCAAAGGAAAATTTCCATAACGTGAACTGGCATACAAAAGAGCCATATCGTTTTCAGACCTTACTGGAACACCGCCTGCTCCATTGTGAGTAATATCCATTTTTTCGGGATGGAAAAAAAATTCCTGGGCATTCTGGTCAGGACCGATTGAAATAATATCAAGGACACCTGATGTTGCGATCTGCTTTATGCCAGAAATTGTTTCATCCATTGTAGGGCGTCCGAAGTGATGCCTTAATAGCGGATAAGGATATTTTTCATGAATACGGCCAGTTAACGTATGTGAAAAGCTCCCGGGTGCTGTTTTTCCTTTAATACCCCTTAAATAGTTCAGAATATCCTGTATTGGCTCTGTACCATCAAAAATCTTTTTAAACATTTTGAATTTTCTAGCTGTTTCGCATACGGGTGGCGTACCTCCAAAAATAAAACGGATGTTTTTAAATTCTTTTACATTCTCAATTTGTTGTGAAAGCTCCCTAAAAAGGGATTCAGCAACTTCGGGAGTAAGCCTGTAACTTAATGCAATGGTGTCAGGTTTTTCATGTTTGATAATTTTTAATAACCTATCTACAGAAACTGCAGGCCCTGAAAAGACAATACTGAAACCCTCATCCTCGGCCAGTTTAAGAAAATGATACAAGCCACTTATATGAACGCATGAGCCAAGGGCAGCACCAACTATTTTTTTCTTATTCATTTTATGATGTTATTAAAATTTTTCGCCTATTGCCAGAAGCCTGAGTTCTCTTAAATTCATACCATCAATCCCCAACCGCTTGACTGTCCTGCCTTCATGCAAATAATCACGTTTGTTTAAAACCGAAGCAATGAGGATTAATGAGTCTATCACGGGGGTTCTGACACCTAACATTTTTCCAATTGATGCAATCGGGACAAGACTGAAAGGCACATCTTCTTCAATATATCTCACTTTCAGGGTTTTTGGCGCCAGTATTCCTTTATAGCCGGGGTTTTTTCTCATAGCTTCAAAAAGCGTATCACCTGTTGTACTATAAGCCATATAAAACCATTGCCTGGCGCTGATTGCCCTGATGCCAAGAGCTTCTGCCACGGCAACCCGCTCATTATCTGCTTGCTCAAGTACACGCGCAACTGATTCGGTAGCACCTTCATGATAAAATTTAAAATCAGAATCATCTTCTATCCAACCTGCGTTGAGTACACATATTGTCGGATGAAAAATGCTTCCGATATTGTCAAAGCTGGTTTTAAAAATGTTATCACCCGGAACAAACTGAGGATAGTATTGACGCAGTTTGGTGATTACCCTGGGGATATAATGGGCCCGTATTGAAGCAACCGGTATAGAGTGTTTGATACCGAAAATATGCACCTGTCCGGGGCTTGTAATCCTGGAAGCATATATAAATGTCTGCGCTTCCGAGATAATGACATCGGCTGTAACTTTATTTTGCAAAAGCACCTGTTTAAATTCGAGTGCGCCAAATGTGCGTCCCGGATGCAAAACAATTATCTGACCATCCTTTAAAAAAGGAGAGATTTGCTCGGCCATCCATTTATGGGCCAGAGCAGGCACAACAACCATAATAAGTTCCACATCCCTTATGGCTTCTTCTATTGATGTCGTAGCCAGATTGATCTTACCAAAACCAGTAACTTCTCCCTGTACTTCTATTCCACCGGTTGATTTGACACCCCAAAGTCGTTCTTCTCCCCGGTTAAACAGATTCACTTTATGCCCCATGATGGCAAGATGGCCAGCCATTGCCAAGCCGCCATGGCCTGCACCAAGAACTGCTATTACTTTATCAGCATGTGTTTTCATCGTTTTTTTCGCCATAAAATATCCTCCTTTAATTTTTCGTCAAAACAATAATTCTTAATTAATTATCATCATACTGAAATGCATAACAATTCTTTCTAAAACCATTTTTTTTTGTTTTTTTCACCTGAAATTGATTGGTTCTTATTATAAATGTTCCTTTATTTGCAATTAAAATATTCCTAACAGCATTTAAAGAAAATGATATACTACTTCCAATATATTGATCGGGTTCATTTTCTCCGAAACGATTACATTCATAGGCAATATATTCACCATTATAATTTTCCTGCCAGGAGGATTTTATCAGAAAGTCATTACTTCTATAATTGATAGTTTCGTTCAATTTAAGCATCGTGCCATTCTTTAACTTCTTATGAGATGAAAATGATAATGTTAATGATCCATGCATTGTTTTATTTTTTGGATGCTTAAAAAAGCCTTCCAATTCCTTCAAGTCAGGAATAACAATGTTTTTACCTTCTGACAGAAAGAAGTTAATTTTCGAAATATATTCGTTCAGTGCTATCAAAGCTGTTTTAGTATAATTCATAGTTTGCAAAAAATCATTTATACATTTTAATTAAAAAGAACTCATTTACCAACAGACTATTAATAAAGTTTCAGAATACATTTTATTTAACCTGTTTGAATTACAACATCAGAAAAATCAATTTCCCCGCCCCATTTATCAGCTAACAAAGAATAGTCTGTTTTGTCAGCGACAACCATAGATGGCTTAATACATAAAACAGGACGTTTAGAATGATTAACAATCTGTTGAGAAAATGCACCAATAAAGTATGCTTTTAAATCATAATCAAGATTTGCAGTAAGGACTATCAGGTCAACATGGTTTTCATTCGCACTGTTTATGACTTTTTCAGGGAAATTCTCACATGGGCATAATAATGGTTGAAACACCACATTGTCATTATGCAATTGGTACTTAAACTTGTCCATTAAACCTGCTATTTGATACACTTCATCAGGTTTTTTCTTATCAGCCAGACCTAACAAAATTAATTCTGACTTGTTTTTCTCAATAATAGGCCTCGCAAACGAATACTTATCCAATGCGCCCGGAATAAGCCGTATTGGGAATAAAATTTTTCCGAACTCAGTTTTTTGCCAGTCACCCGGGACAGTTAACACGGGGCATGTCGCATTTTTCACCACCCTGAATGCTTCAGAACCC
>CAZMPB010000139.1:402-8076 GCA_964567775.1 uncultured Bacteroidales bacterium | reverse complement strand
TACAATCAGAGATAAAGCATATTTACCTGAAAATAATCAGGTTGCTATCAAAATACTTTTTAGGATTAAGTCTCGACCTGTTGATTGTAATGACGCTCATTACGATTTGTATGAGCATATTCGGGTTTAAAAATGCTTTAATGATAGGAGTTTTCGCGGGAATGATGAATGTGGTGCCTTATGTCGGCCCGATCATTGGGTGGGTACTTGCTATGGTATTTGCCTCTACCGGAATCATTGAAGCCGGCGGAAATTTTGACTTGTTTACGGTCTTTCTTCAGGTCAGTTGCTCACTCGTTGCTATAAATGCCCTTGATTCATTTATATTCCAACCCACGATTTATGCAAATGTGGTGAAAGCACACCCGCTTGAAATATTTCTTGTAATTCTTATTGCAGGCAGCACCGCCGGAGTTCTTGGAATGGTGCTGGCGATTCCCACCTACACCGTAATCCGTATTGTGGCAAAAGAATTTCTGATACAATATCCGGTCATTAAACGTTTGACCAAAAATATCTGACGGTGTTCAAAGCAGAGGTATACGATTTTTTCCGCTTATTCATGCTGATAAGCAGAAAACAAATGCTGAATTATTTCAAATTGAAAAGTTCATATTTATTTTCAAGTATGTCGGGAAAGCCTGCGCATAAGGGAAAACCTGCTTTTATATCTGTTGAGCCCACGACTTTATGTAACCTCAGATGCCCGGAATGTTTTACCACGCAGCCCGGATTTACGCGCCCGAAAGGAAATTTAACAAAAGAAACCTTTGAAAAAATTATTTCTCAGTCGGCAGAATACGCCTTTTATCTGAATCTGTATTTTCAGGGAGAACCTTTTTTAAATAAAGACCTGCTGGATTTTATCGCTTATGCAAAACGATCAGGATTCTATGTGGCAGTTTCCACAAACGGTCATTTTTTTGATGAAACGAATGCGGGAAAATTGATCCAAAGCGGGCCGGACAGGCTGATCATTTCCCTTGACGGAACCGATGCGGAAACCTATAGCAAATACAGGCAGGGTGGAGACTTTGATACGGTGGTGAACGGGATCAGATTGCTTGTGGAGCTAAGACAAAAAATGAAATCAAAAATTCCATTTCTGGAAATCCAATTTGTGCTGACACGCAAAAATCAGGATCAGCAAAAGAAAATAAAAGATCTCGGAAAAAAACTTGGCGTTGATAAGGTTTCTATAAAATCATTTCAATTATTAAACCTTGATAAAGCCAAGGAATGGCTGCCTGATAAAAACTCCCGCTACACTATTTCCGATGATGGTTCTGTTCGGCCAGGAAACAAATTGTCAAACCGGTGTTTTCGCATGTGGAGTTCCTGCGTGATAACCTGGGACGGGAATGTGATCCCGTGTTGTTTCGATAAGAACGCTTCATACATTATGGGAAATATTAATCAGCAAAATTTGTTGGAAATCTGGAAAAATGATGATTACACGAAATTTAGAAAAAAAGTTTTTTCGGAACGCAAAAACATAGATATTTGCTGTAATTGCAGTGAGTGAAATTAATCTGAATATAAAATGAAAAGAATCGCCCTATTTGCTTCAGGCAACGGCAGCAATGCTGAAAATATCATTGATTATTTTTCAGAAAAAAACAGTGTTGAAGTCGCATTAATTCTGACCAATAACAAAAACGCCTTTGTTATCGAACGGGCAAAAAATCATCATATTCCCTGTGTAATTTTTACTTCAAAAGAGCTTAAAGAAACAGGTGTTGTTTTTGATAAATTAAAAGCATACAAAACGGATTTTATAGTACTGGCGGGTTTCCTGCTGATGATTCCTCTACAGATCATTCAGGCTTATCCCGGAAAAATAATAAATATTCATCCTGCTCTATTGCCAAAGTACGGGGGAAAAGGAATGTATGGCGGTATCGTTCACGAAACAGTATGTAAGTCCGGTGATACCGAAACCGGTATTTCCATTCATTACGTCAACGAAAAATATGATGAAGGCGCCATCATATTTCAGGCTCGTTGTCCCGTTACAAAAGAGGATACCCCCGAAACCATTGCACAAAAAGTTCACAAGTTAGAATACCGGTATTTTCCTGAAATCATTGAAAAAGTAATTTTTGGAAAATCATTGGACTAAAGCCCTGATGATTTTTGCAGGAAAGTGTCGGGGTGACTGCGTGCAGGGCTTTTCCGTAGCCTGTCACCCCGACATTGTTATAACCCTTTAGGAATAGCCGCTATCAGATTTCTGGTGTACGCAGTTTTCGGATCTTTATAGATATCATCGGATAGACCGTATTCAATGACTTTTCCGTTTTTCATCACCACCATGCGGTCCGACATGTATTTTACCACCGACAGGTCGTGCGAAATAAAGATCAAAGAAAAATGGTATTCTTTTTTTAGCTGGTTAAGCAGGTTGAGAACCTGGGCCTGTACGGATACATCCAGCGCGGAAACCGACTCATCGCAGATAATGAACTTTGGCCGGAGGGCAAGCGCACGGGCTATACATATACGTTGGCGCTGTCCGCCTGAGAGTTCGTGCGGATAGCGGTCGAAAATATTTTCGTTGAGGTTAACTTTTTTTAATAATCCGAGGGCAATGTTTTTCCTTTCAGTGGAGTTGGCACCCAGGCGGTGAATACGCATGCCTTCGGTAATTGCATTGCCGACCGTTAAACGTGGGTTGAGCGATGAGTAGGGATCCTGAAAAATGATCTGAAAATCTTTGCGGATCTTTCTCAGCTTGTTTTTGGAATAGGACGTTATGTCGTTTCCGAAAAAAACAATTTTTCCGCTTGTGGGTTCTATCAGCCTTAATATTGTTCGTCCCAGCGTAGTTTTTCCGCAGCCGGATTCGCCTACAATGCCGAGGGTTTCGCCGGGGAAAACACGGAAGCTTACATCGTCAACAGCTTTGAACTTGGATGAAGAACGAAACAAACCCCGTTTCAGCGTAAAATATGTTTTGATGTGACCGGCATCCAGCATAGGTTCGTTTTTATAAATAGCATCCAGTGATTGCCGGCGTTCTTCAGTACTGATCTCGTCAAAAATGCCGTCAAAATCGTTTTCGATGAATTTATCTACGGTTGGCAACTGTTTATAACGCACATCCAGTTTTGGCCTGCAAGCGAGCAAACCCTTGGTATATGGGTGTTGCGCGTTTTTAAAAATATGGCTGACAACCCCCTGTTCCACCACTTCGCCTTTAAACATCACCAGCACATAATCTGCAATTTCTGCAATAACACCAAGGTCGTGCGAAATAAAAATAATACTCATCCCGTATTTCTGCTGCAGGTGCTTCATCAGTTCAATAATGTTTTTCTGTACCGTCACATCCAGAGCTGTCGTTGGCTCGTCGGCGATCAGCAGCGATGGCTGGCAGCTCATGGCTATCGCGATCATCACCCGTTGCCGCTGCCCGCCCGAAAGTTCGTGCGGATAGGATTTGTAGACTTTTTCCGGATCAGGAAGCATCACCTCTTTGAACCATTCCAGGGTTATTTTCTTCGCCTCTTTTTTATTGACTTTCTGATGTAGTTGTATTGTTTCTGCAACCTGTCTTCCGCATTTATAAACGGGGTTCAGCGATGTCATCGGCTCCTGAAAAATCATTGCCACTTCGGCACCCCTGAATTTTCTCAGTTTTTTTTCAGGTAATGCCAGTATATCTGTAACGTTTCCGCCTTTATCCGCGAACAAGGCTTTTCCGGAAGTTATTTTTGATATGCCCTGCGGAAGCAATCCCATCAAAGCCAGCGATGTCACTGATTTCCCGGAGCCGGATTCTCCGACAATGCCAATGGTTTTTCCTTTTTCAAGGGAAAAAGATACATTTTTTACGGCATGGACAATACTGTTTTCGCCTTTAAAATCAATACTCAGATGTTGCAGGTCAAGCAATGGCATTTGAAATGTTTTATTAGAGGCTGTCTCAAAATACACTTTTAATGATTTTCACCGCCTTCTTACCCCTTCCCTAAAGGGTGGAAGTCGCTGAAAATCAGCACGCCCTTCAGGGATGGGGTAATAATGATTTTCAGCAAAGGCTATATTTGAGAAAGCCTCGTTTCAGAAAAAATATTTTATTTTTCGCTTGGAGTTAAATTACGGTACCTGTCGCCTGTTTCCTTGATGATCATCCGGTACCATTCGTCGCTGTATCTGGGGTGATCAACCTTGGAAGATTCTTTTGTTTTTCCCGGATACTTTACATTGCCGTCCATATATTTTGTAAAAAGGTAGCCGTAAAGTTTTTTCCAGCGGGCTACAAGCTCGTTGCCGGTTTTTGCAGAGTATTGCGTCAGCAGCTCAGTAGCTTTTTGGGGAGAACTTTTATAAAGATCTGCCGCTATTTTATCAATTTCAGGAACCTCCTGTTGTATATATTTTGTTTCCAATTCTTTCTGCAATGCCCGGATCTCTGGTATCATGTCGCTGTAGCGAGTATATGCAAAATTTGAAACTTGGTTAAAGACCCAGAAAGCAGCATTTTCATTAAATGTTACCATGTCTCCAAGGCCAACGGCAAAGGATTCGGGAACTTTTGTAATGCCACAGTACATGGGGGCATACACCGTGCTATAGGTATCGTCAACGCCAAACCAAATAATACCGCCTACAGGATCCGGCAGCCATCCCCGACACTGGGCCACAAAAGAAAAGCCGGTTTGTTGTGTGGAGGTGGCTCTTTCATGAATATAATCGCCGCCATCCTGGCTCCAGGTCATAGGCCTCCAACGATAGGGGCATTTAAAGGGGCCTGCGCCTATGTCGGTCGTCATATCCATCGGAGTACCTTCATAGTGATCGCGCATGATTTCCATCACATCATAAGCCGAAAGTTTTCGGTCGGGTTTTATCCATAAAGGGAATCTGTTTTTCAGGTTTTCGCCCATAGCATAATCCTGATATTGCGACATTTCTTTGCTGAAGCGGTTAAACCCTGCCCATACACGGGCTTCACAGAAACGGGCTGCGCCAAAATCAATGGGGGCATAAGCATCGCAAAAACTGAATTCGGCGTCCTTACCATTAAAATATTTTTTTGCACGGGCAAACTCGATCACATCCGCTGAATAAATACATTCAATAGTAGGTAAGTCGATTTTTTTATACTGAAGGTTTGTGATAGATGTTTTTCCATCAGCCAGCGGGAAAGTCGTGATGCGCGCCTGGTTGGCATGGCCGCTGATATAACCATCAGGAATACGACGTGCAACCCATACGGCACCTTTGTTACCGACACCTTTGCCGATCATTTCAAAGATCCAGGCTTCATTTTTGTCGGCAATTGAAAATGATTCACCGGAGCTGCAATATCCGTATTCGGCAAGCAGTTCGCCGATGAGTTTTATGGCTTCACGGGCTGTTTTGCATCTTTGCAGGGCGATGTATATCAGGCTGCCATAGTCCATGATACCGGCTCTTGTTGAATCTTCCAGTTCGGCCCTGCCGCCGAAAGTAGTTTCGCCGATGGCAAGCTGGTGTTCATTCATGTTTCCAACCACGGAGTAGGTATGCAGGGCTTGTTTTATTTTTCCACGGTATTCGCCGGTATCCCATTCGTAAACATCCATCAGTGTGCCTTCGGGGTAATCTTGTGCCGCGCGGAAATATAGTTCGCCATAAAGCTGGTGTGAGTCGGCGGTATAGCAGATCATCACAGAGCCATCGGTGGAAGCCCCTTTGGTGATGATAAAGTTCGTACACCCATAGCTGTTTTGGAATACAAAAAGCAGCAGAACTGCCGTTGTCAGAAATAATTTTCTCATAGTGTAATTTTTTAATTAGAAATGATTGTCAAAAGTAATAATTTTTTGCTTACGGGAATAAGGTTGTTTTACAGGTGTTTATGCAAGCCTTAAGCCTCAGTCATTTATGAAAAGCTAAGTTCCGAAATTTTGTTAGACACTATTTAGTGTCTGTCCATTAAGTCAGAGTTTGAACCAGAATGTTCGAATTCGAGGCTTTCTAAGTTTTGAAAATCAAGGAGTCCGCCAGCTGGCGGATGACTGTTTTCAAAACAAGAATAACGATGAAGTCGGACATTATGGACAAACTCTATTTAATCTACAATCCATTTCAGATAGTTTTGTCTGCTTACTATATTAAATGAATGATGAGGATAAATTTCAGCAAAAACTTTTGGCATTTTTACTTTTTTATCCTGCCATTTTATTTCGTATGTATCAAGTTGCCCGTCTTTTTCTTCAATAAAATCAATTTCCTGTTGGTCGTAAGTACGCCAAAAATAGTAATTATAGCGTGTGTTTTTTGTAGCATTAAATTTCATGCGTTCTACTATCCAGTAATTTTCCCACAATTCACCTATATCTGATCGCAGTTGGATTTCCGAAAAATTGTTAATAATTGCATTCCGGATACCATTATCAACAAAGTACCATTTGTGGTTTTTCGTTATTTCTTTTCGCAGATTTCGGCTGAATGGTTTGATTTTTATCAATACAAATACTTTGGTGAGCAAATCAAGATATTTTTCGACCGTTATTTTGTTTATCCCTAATTTATTTGACAACTCGGTATATGAAACTTCCTGGCCAATTTGATATGCTATTAATTGAAGCAAATCGAACATCTTAGAAGCATTTCTAACACCATCCAGCATGAGAATATCTTTTAAAAGATAATTCTGAATGATTTCCAGTAAATAAGTTTTCTTTTCAGTCAAATCAGCCATTTGCAGAACTTCTGGATACGATCCAAAAATGATCCGTTCATTTAAATTTTGTGAAGTTTCCGGCAGCGTTTCAGTAGCACTGAGCTCATTTTGCGAAATTGGGTATAGCATGATTTGACGGCTGCGACCCGTAAGAGGTTCGCCCATTTTATTCACCATATCAAAAGCAGATGAGCCAGTTGCGATAACCTTAATACCGGGAATTTCGTCAACTATTAACTTTAGAATATTACCGATATCTGGCATTATTTGGGCTTCATCAATAATCAATAAATCAATACTTTGAAGTAACCTTTTATAATGTGCTATAGATTTTTCCGCTAAAAGTCTCTGGTTTGTAGTGTCTTCGGCATTCATGAAAAGCACCCTGCCATCAAAAGTATTTACAATGTCTTTCAATAAAAAAGTTTTTCCAACTCTTCGTGCACCTAATAATAATACTGCTTTGTTTGGTTTTATTTCTGAAAGTATATTATTCTTTATTTCTCTTTGTATCATCATAAATAAAAATGTTTCTTTTTACAAAAATACAAAAATTGTCATCATAATGACTAAATTTAGCTAAAAAATGTCATTGTAATGACTAAATTTAGCTAAAAAGTTCTACGGTTTTATCCGCAACTTCCAATTTTATTTTTCGTCCCAAAATCAAAGCCCTGTTATCGTTAATATGCCCGGCAGGAAATCCGAAACAAACCGGATAGTCAAAATTGGCAACATGTTCTGAAATAATTTCATAAGCTGTTTTTCCGAATGGAACGGTATTGTCGTTCATGTTTTCCATTCCGCCGACAATAAGCCCTGCAAGGTTTTGCAGTTTGCCGCTGCGCCTGATCTGCACCATCATGCGGTCAATATGATACAGGTATTCTTCAAGGTCTTCAATAAATAATATTTTTCCTTCGGTGTCAGCATCGGAAACAGAATCACTCAAAGCATACAAAATTGAAAGATTGCCGCCAGTCAGAATTCCTGTTGTA
>CAZMPB010000139.1:0-392 GCA_964567775.1 uncultured Bacteroidales bacterium | reverse complement strand
GTCAGCTTTTCCCCGAACAGCAACGACTTCATGCTTTCAAGAGCTTCGGGCGTATTGGTTGTAAAATTTAGCGGCATAGTGCAATGGATCGTTTCCGAATTATATATATGGTTGATATGCGAGTGTAATACCGTTACATCACTGTATCCGGCTATCCATTTTGCATTTTCCGGAAACATCGAAAAATCAAGGCCGTCGATAATGCGCATGGTGCCATAGCCGCCACGGGCGCAGATGATAGCTTTTACTTCCTTGTTGTTCAGCAATTCCTGAAACCCCTCTTTACGTTCCGCATCGGTACCTGCATACTGATGATGACTTTTGAAAAGGTTGGATGCAAAAACCGGTTGCAGCCCCCAGCTTTTAAATATTTCCAATGCAGGCTGAAGCTC
>CAZMPB010000138.1:3142-8107 GCA_964567775.1 uncultured Bacteroidales bacterium | reverse complement strand
ATGTACCTGTTGAATATAAACTAATTAAGAGTATGTGACATGTGCATACCCCATAAAGATTTTTCTAAAAATGAAATGGTTCAAGATGCGATAATCAGGAATTTTGAAGTCATTGGTGAAGCAAGCAAGAAAATCTCTGATGATTTTAAGAAAGTTTATTTTGAAATTCCCTGGAAGGAAATTTCGGGTATGCGAGATAAATTGATACATGACTATCTTGGTGTCGACATCGAGGTCATTTGGAAAACAATAGAACAAGACCTTCCAATTTTACAAAAAGGATTAAGAAAAATAAAATTAACTTTTGGTTTGTTAAAGTATAAAAGTCCAGGGATAACAGCTCACTTGTTTGTCCTCATGTTTTTTATGGTATGAGCCATACTGGTAAAAACCCTGTCAATGAAAACGTTATAATCACTGCCGGATTTTAAGGTGTGATTAAAAGTAATCATTTTTTCCTGGGCAGTATAAGATATGGTGCAGAGATAAGTCCCGGGCTGATCAACTGGGGTTTCCACTGAAACAAAAACCGCCATATCCACTTTCATTTCCAGCATATATTTCTGCACTTCCGCATCAATAGCTGTTTCCTGGCTTACCAGTCCCGAGGTGGAAAGCGCGGCCTCGACCTGAAGCTCATCATTGTACATGCCTTCATAAACCACTACGCCAGGTATCGAACTCAATTCAGCGATCAAAAAAGCCGCCAGTCCTTTTTCCTGTATTTTTTCATTCTCGGTACCTTTTTTATCCATTGGCGAAATACGAACGGAAAATTCTTTATCAGGGGCTATCGTAACGTCGTTAAGGAAAATGGCGCCGACCACCGAAGATGGCCTTACCACCGGCCTTAGAAAATACTCTTCATAAACCGCTACCCGGTTGTGGGTGCTTTGGTCGAAATATAATTTTTCATATTTTGTAATGCTTACCTTTGAGCCATCGCCGCTCAAGCTGTACTGATTTCCAAATGATAAAGGAATATCCTTTACCTCAAAGTCGAAATAGGTCTCATCGGTTGAATACATCGGTATTTCAGGGTCGCCGGCAAAATGAGTTTTTTTGTACTTTATTTTCAGCCATTTTATGGTCTTTTTGTCTGGCGAAAACTCGCCGTCCATTTTGATAATCTCTTTATAGTCAAAATGCGGATAGCTATAAGCAATACCAGAAAACAAATTCCCGTTCATGATGATAGGGTTAAATTCGCCGGCTATGGTGATGGTTTTATCTTTTTCGGGAATAGAATTATCTGTTTTCTCGCCGTCGTTAATACTTTGGTCTACTATCCGCATGATCATGGCAGTCGAAAAACTGAATTTAATTTTTTTGGCGGTTTGCCCGGCGGATGATCCTATGCCAAATAACAAGGTGGCTATCAATAATAACAAAGCTTTTTTCATATCTTCTGCAATAGGTTTGTGGGGCAAAAATATAATAATAATTCTTAATCAGGCTGAATTTTTTTACAAAAAAACAAAAAAACCTTTTGAACATTCGAAAAATAAAAAGGCAGAAGAATGTCCATTACACCCTCACGTTTTACATTCGGCAACTTTTGACGGTGAAATCACATTAAACTGGGATTTTTATTGCGTAACTTCGTCTCTGACAAGTGCAAAAGCGCTTGAATAATTATACTTTGGCCTGCGTTCCTATTAATGTGCTAAATTGTTAATTTTGCACCGCAATGGATGCGTTAGAAAAATCGGATGATAAGTTGGCCACAAAGAACAGGAAAGGCCGAATCTTTGGCTTCAGCCGGAATATTTTTTTTACGGGCATCACCAGCTTTTTGACCGATACCTCCGTAAAGATGGTGTACTCTGTAATGCCCATGTTTCTGATGGCAATAGGGGCATCTAAAACAAGCCTGGCGTTGATCGAAGGAATTGCTGAAAGTACCGCTTCGCTTATCAAAGCAATATCGGGTTTCTGGAGTGATAAGATCGGGAAGAACAAACCCTTCATGATCGTCGGTTATGGCCTGTCGGCACTGATGATCCCTCTTTATTTTTTTGTTTATGCCCCTGTTCATGTACTTATTCTTCGCTTCATCGAAAGGTTTGGCAAAGGCATCAGAACTGCTCCCCGCGACAGTCTTATTGCCGGGTCCGTTATAAATGGCGAAACCGGAAAAAGTTTTGGTTTGCAAAAAGCCATGGACAACAGCGGGGCTATTCTTGGCCCACTGATTGCATTTGGATTATTGTCTCTTTTTTCTGTCAACGATAAGCCCAGCCTCATAGACTACAAGATAATTTTTCTTCTTGCGGGTATTCCGGCGGTATTGGCAATTTTTGTCATCCTGTTAGGCATAAAAGAAGCCAAAAAGTGCAAGGCCGGGCTTTTCAAAAAGTTTCATTTCAGGGATTTTTCCCCGAAATTTTATTTTTTCCTGGCAATCATTTTTGTTTTTACCCTGGGCAATTCTACCGATGCCCTACTGATGGTGAAAGCCAACGATGTTGGGATAAAAGTTGCTTTTATTCCCCTGGTTTATCTTATTACCAACCTCGTTTCCGTTGTTTTTGCCATTCCTGTAGGGAAACTTTCCGACAGGATCGGGAAAGAAAAGGTATTGATAACCGGATTTCTTATTTACACAGTCGTATATTTTGGCTTCGGAATATCGGGAACTATAGGCGCCATCGTAACTTTGTTCGCATTTTATGGATTTTATTCTGCCTGTACCGACGGAATTCAAAAAGCCTTCATTTCCGACCTGGTAGATAAAAACAAAAAAGGCACAGGTCTGGGCATTTACAATGCATTGCTGGGTATTACCTTACTGCCGGCAAGTTTAATCGCAGGAGCGCTTTATGACAAAGTAAATTCGTCGGTGCCTTTTTATTTTGGCTCCGCTATGGCAATGATTTCTGTGATATTGATGATTGTTTTTACCCTGAAATACAAGGATAGCATCAAGAATTGAAAGAGAATAAACTCTACTTTATCAGATAAGACTTATTCCTGATTACCTCCTTCACGGCTTTCTGCAGAAATTCATTTGCCATAAGTATCATGTCAAAATCGGAAGGAAAGGGCAGTGGTCCATTGCCTAATCTTTTCTCGGTTTCGTGCGTCAGTGCCCGCATATCGCCGTTGGCCATCAGGTAACCATTGCTGAACACGGAGTTGGCGATGATGTTTTCGGAAGTTATCAGTTGTTTTGTGATGTTATTATAAAAATCAAGTTTCCCGGAAAGTACCGCTTCTTTGTTTTGGGCAACTTCCTTGACGTCACATCCAATCCTGACATATTTCGGTTCTTTGATATCATTGCCCGAACTGTCTTTCATCACATTTCCGTGGTTGTCGAGTTTATATGTCCAACCATCCTGTATGGTTTTTGTTTCAGTCCAGAATTTTTCTTTGAGGTGTTCCGGCGAAACATCAATTTTTTTGAGATTCAGTACGATGGCAAAATCGTAAACCACACCCTCAATTTCCTTGGTGTCGTACATGACCCATTTAGAGTTTAAGTCCGACACAGTAATTTTTAAAAACTCGTATTCAAAATCATTGGGAAGGTAAGCGTGGCTGTTGTTTTGCATATATAACACCACGTGGGTAGTTCCTAACTCAGCGGCTTTGTTGATCAGTACATTTACATCCCTAAAGTCGGAATAGTGCTTTTTGATTTTAATAAATTCATCGTAAGCCTGGCGCGCCGACATCTTGTCGTTGCTTGCCAGTAGTTTGGTGCCAAGGGCATAATAATACTCACAGGCTTTTTTTTCAGCGTCGATCAGGTCCTTATCATAGTCATGGTATTCATAGCCGATAGCGGCAAGTATTTGCTGTGGCAGCGTTTTTGCGAGGGCCTGGCGGTTTTTCAGTGTATTATAGTTCTGGAAGATTTCTTCCCAGATATCGGGCTGGCCGGTCTTACGCAGAAAATCTATCCTGTCGAGGTTTTGCCGGTTGGCTTGTTTGTATGCCTGAGTAAGTACAAACAGCTCTTTGGCATTATCAGGTTTTTTGCGAAGTTTGGCTATCGCTTTTTTTGTAGCCATATCAAAATTGCCTTTTTCAAGGTGTTTTTTTGAAGAGCTGCATCCGCCAAGTATCAGGAGGGCCATAAAGAACAAAACAACTTTGGTTTTCATAACGGTGTTTTTTGAGAAAAATCAAAATTTAAGCCAAATACATTTTTTCAAAGATATGATATTTATTTTATTCTGAAATCACGGACATTCAATAATATGTGATATTTTATTATACTAATTTATACAATTAACAATGTATTTTATTGTATTTTTACCGGCTTATTATTGTAAATTTGAAGTGTAAACAGTAAAAAAAAGACATAAAATGAAAGGAATAATACTGGCAGGCGGCTCCGGAACACGTTTGTACCCTTTGACCATAGCGGTAAGCAAACAAATGATGCCTGTGTACGATAAGCCGATGATTTATTACCCGCTATCCGTGCTGATGATGGCTGGAATTTCTGAAATACTTATCATTTCTACACCCGTTGACCTGCCGAATTTCGAACGTCTGCTGGGCGACGGTGGCGAACTCGGCTGTAAATTCAGCTATGCCCCTCAGGAAGTTCCTAATGGGCTTGCACAAGCTTTTGTCATCGGCGAAAAATTCATTGGAAACGATAAAGTAGCCCTCGTGCTTGGTGATAATATTTTTTACGGTACCGGCTTACAAAAACTTTTAAAGGAAAACAATGACCCCGAGGGTGGTGTGGTGTTTGCCTACCATGTTTCTGATCCGCAACGTTATGGTGTTGTTGAGTTTGATGAAAACCTTCGGGCTGTTTCCATCGAAGAAAAACCGGAGCATCCCAAATCAAATTACGCAGTTCCGGGTTTATATTTTTATAATAATTCGGTGGTTGAAGTGGCGAAAAATATTAAACCAAGCAAGCGCGGCGAATATGAGATCACTGATGTTAACAGATATTACCTTGAAAAGAAAAAGTTAAAAGTGGGCATTCTTACACGG
>CAZMPB010000138.1:0-3114 GCA_964567775.1 uncultured Bacteroidales bacterium | reverse complement strand
TTATCGAAGACAGGCAGGACCTTAAAATCGGCTGCATCGAAGAAGTAGCATACCGTATGGGATTTATTGACGCCGCACAGTTAAGAATTCTGGGTGAAAAGTATATAAAATCAGGCTATGGAGAGTATCTTTTAAAAATTTTAGAATAATAAAGACTATGAGAACAATATTGATTACCGGCGGTTCGGGCTTTATAGGAAGCTGTCTGGCTGAAAAATTGATCAGCGACCCCGAAAATTATGTAGTGATTGTTGATGATCTGTCTACAGGCGATATCTCAAAACTACCTCAGACGAAAAATAAAAACTGGCGGTTCATTAAGTGTAATGTGAATGATTATCGTGATATTTCAGCCGTGATGCTTGCTTTTCCGTTCGACTATGTATTTCATTATGCTGCTGTTGTCGGGGTGCTTCGTACTCAGTTGTATCCTGTCAAGGTTTTGAACGATATAAAAGGTATTTCCAACATATTAAATCTTAGCAAAAACTCACACGTCAAAAGGGTGTATTTTTCTTCGTCTTCCGAGGTTTACGGCGAGCCGGTAGAGTTGCCGCAGAACGAACTAACCACCCCCCTTAATTCAAGGGTGCCTTATGCCGTAGTGAAAAATATCGGAGAAGCATACCTGAAGTCATACCATAAAGAATACGGATTGGATTATACGATTTTTCGTTTTTTTAATACTTACGGGCCAAAGCAAAGCAGGGATTTTGTGATGTCGCGCTTTCTGGCTTTTGCGATGAAAAATCAGAATATCTCCATTTATGGGGATGGAATGCAGTCGCGGACATTTTGTTATGTGGACGACAATGTGGATGCCTGTTACAACAGTTTTATTAATACGGTAGTGAAAAATGACATGGCAAATGATATTATCAATATAGGTAACGATAATGAAATAACTATTCTTGACCTTGCAAAAAAAATCATCAGCCTGACGAATTCTTCTTCAAAGATCGTTCATAAGCCCCCATTGGAAGAAGGCGATATGCACAGGCGCCTTCCCGACACGACCAAGATGAGAAAACTGCTTGGGCGGCCAATGCTTTCTATTGATGAGGGAATAAAAAAATTAATAGCAAATCCGGTTTTCCTGAAATAATACCTTTTCTAAATTTGCAATAGTCCGATCGGAAAAGTGGTATTTTACACCGTCATGATGTCTTTTTCTTTCTGAACAAGCATTTTGTCTGCTTTTGCAATATAATTATTGGTCATTTCCTGAATGGTTTCCTGTGCTTTTTTTACGAGGTCTTCGGGGACGCCATCTTTTTCAAGTTTTTTTGCGGCATCATTCGATGTGCGGCGGATATTTCTGATAGATACCTTTGCATTTTCTCCTTCAATCCGCGCCTTTTTAGCCAGGTCTTTTCGCCGTTCTTCAGTAAGAGGTGGTACGATGATACGCAAAACTTCTCCGTCGTTTTTCGGATTAAAACCCAGGTTGGCAGCCATGATCGCTTTTTCAATAAGTGGCAGGGCGTTTTTATCCCAGGGTTGAATAATTATTTGCTTTGGATCGGGCGTATTGATATTAGAAAGTTGTTCCAGGGGGGTCATGGCTCCGTAATAATCGATCTTTATCCCGTCGAGCATCTGCGTGCTGGCTTTTCCGGTGCGTATCTTCTGAAATTCACGCTCAAGGTGAACCAGTGCATTCTGCATGCTTTCGTTGGTCTCTTCTATTAGGAAATCTAATTCTTCTGACATATATAAGATTTTGATTTTTGACTGGTTTATTACGTTACCGTGTTATTGGTAAATTTTTTTTAATTGGTTACTATGGTTCCGATCGTTTCACCCAGGATAATTTTTTCCAGGTTACCCTCTGTATTCATATCGAAAACGATTACCGGCATATTGTTGTCTTTACACAAAGTAAATGCCGTCATATCCATGATTTTGAGATTTTTTTCGTAAGCTTCTTCAAAGGTAAGAGTGTCGAATTTTTTTGCGTCGGGATTTTTTTCAGGGTCAGCCGTATAAATACCATCTACGCGAGTGCCTTTCAGAATAATGTCTGCATGGATTTCCAGCGCGCGTAAAACGGCTGCGGTGTCGGTCGTAAAATACGGATTGCCGGTTCCTCCCGAAATGATCACAATCTCGCCTTTTTCAAGATGCTGTTTGGCGCTCATCCCGCTATTAAGTTCACAAACAGGGTTAACCTGAACGCCCGACAACACTTTACATTTCATTCCTTTGTTTTCAAAAGCGGATTGAAGTGCCAGCCCGTTGATAATGGTAGCAAGCATTCCCATATAATCGCCGTGCAGTCTGTCTATTCCGGAGTTCTTGTCTTGTAACCCCCTGAAAATATTTCCTCCGCCAATAACAATGGCAATCTGGATATGTAAATCGTTTATCTTTTTTATTTCCCTTGCATATAAATCAATACGGCCGGCATCAAAACCATATTCTTTGTCGCCCATCAATGCTTCGCCGCTTAATTTCAGTAAAATTTTTTTATATTTCATGTAGGTCGGTTTTCGTGGAACAAAAATAAAAAAAAAGAGAGAACTGCAGCCCTCTCTTTTTTTATTTGTACGTTATCAGATCAATTTTTCACAGAAATTCTTTTAAATTCTGTCACTTTAAGATCTTTGTCGCATTCGGAAATGTACTGACCGACAGTCTTTTTGCTGTCTTTAATAAACTCCTGATTTAAAAGAGTGCTCTCTTTAAAGAATTTATTGAGTTTTCCTAGGGCGATTTTTTCGAGCATATCTTCCGGTTTGCCTTCAGCGCGTGCCTGTTCTTTGCCGATTTCGATCTCTCTTTCAATAATTGAAGCGCTGACACTATCTTTATCCAGTGCCACGGGGCTCATAGCGGCGATTTGCATGGCAACATCTTTCCCGCAGTTGTCGATATCTTTTCCTTCAGATTTATTGAAACCCAGCATGGACGCCAATTTGTTGCCCATATGATTATAAACAAAAACCCTGGGAGCTTCAATGAACTGATATTCGTTCAGTTCGGTTTTTTCTCCTGTTTTTCCCATATAATCGCTGATATGTTCCGCAATCGTGCGTTCATTCAGTTTGATATTTTTCAGTTCTTCGATAGTTTTGGGCTTATGTTTCAGTGCAAGGCCGGCTATTGAATTTG
>CAZMPB010000137.1:0-8501 GCA_964567775.1 uncultured Bacteroidales bacterium | reverse complement strand
AGTTTGCTCACCACGCCAAATCAGGTTCTCACCACAGTCAAGATACCTGAGCCGGTTTTCGACCTGCACCTTGCCGAACGAGCACTGGTTATCACTCTCGACGACATACGCGATCCCGGCAACCTGGGCACCATAATCCGGATAGCCGACTGGTTTGGATTTAAACACATACTTTGTTCCGAAACATCCGTGGATGCCTACAACCCGAAATGTATACAGGCCACCATGGGTTCTGTGGCACGGGTCAATATTTACTACGAAAACGTGCAGAAAATTTTAAAACAATGCTCAGGTAGTACCCAGATATATGGAGCATTCCTGAGCGGAGACAATATATACAATGGTCAACTTGAAAACAAAGGTTTTTTAATAATCGGCAACGAAGCGAACGGTATTACTCCTGAAATTGAAAAACTTGTAAACAAACGTTTATTTATACCTTCACATAATGATTCCGCCCCCCATGCAGAATCACTAAATGCTTCGGCAGCAACGGCAATAATCTGTTCTGAATTTTTCAGACGATCAATTTATCAACGAACCAAATAAGATGAAGTATTATATCATAGCCGGTGAAGCTTCAGGCGATCTGCACGCATCCAACCTGATGGTGGAGATCAAAAAAAACGATCCTGAAGCAAAATTCCGATGCTGGGGGGGCGATCTTATGAAAGCTCAGGGAGCAGAAATAGTAAAGCATATCAGCGAAATCTCTTTTATGGGATTTGCTGAAGTATTGTTAAATCTGAGGACAATACTCCGTAATATGAGTTTTTGTAAGTCAGATATTGATAAATTTAATCCCGATGCCCTTATTTTGGTTGATTACCCAGGATTTAACCTGAAAATAGCTGATTATGCCCATCAGAAAGGATACAAAGTAATCTATTATGTTTCACCACAGATATGGGCATGGAAACAATCCCGCGTTCATAAGATCAAAAAGAACGTTGACAAGATGATGGTAATACTGCCGTTTGAAAAGGAATTCTATGAACGTTTTGATTATCACGCAGAATTTGTCGGGCACCCCTTATTAGATGCTATTGAAAACTATAAAAAAAACAATTCCTGTTTAAATTTCAGGGCTGAAAACGGCCTGAGCGAAAAGCCTGTCGTTGCATTGCTTCCCGGCAGCCGCAAGCAGGAAATATCGCGCATGATTAAAATAATGATCTCGGTCTGTGAAAATTTCAGGGATGTGCAGTTTGTTATTGCCGGCGCCCCATCCATAAGCCCGGATTATTATGCAGAACTTATCCGGGAAAAAGATGTAAAAATTGTATATAACAGGACGTATGATCTGCTGATGAACGCTGCGGCAGCCTTGGTTACATCAGGGACAGCCACCCTAGAAACTGCCTTATTTGACGTACCGGAAGTTGTTTGCTACAAAGGTTCCTGGTTTTCATACATGATTGCAAGGATAGTCATCAAAGTCAAATACATCTCACTGGTAAACCTTATTGCGGATAAAAAAATTGTGACTGAGTTAATACAGACTGAACTCAACAAGGCTAACCTCAAAAAAGAATTAAAAAGCCTGCTTTATAAAACAGAACACATCAGACAATTAAAAAACGAATACTCACTTTTAAGGCATAAACTCGGCAACAGCGGAGCGTCCCAAAAAGCTGCCGCTGTCGTCAACAATTTTCTGAAATCAGATCAGTAGCCTTTAACGTACTGTTCAAGATATTTATATTCGGGAGTAAACTCTCCCTTATGAAGGATCATACCTTTCTTTATTGCCTTAGGCAGATCGAGGTCTTCAAACGGCAGATCGAAATCGGCGTTAGCTATGGGCTTTATGAAATTTGCAAGCATGTCGCCAAATGAAGCCGATGAATCGCGCGGAAGTTCGCTCGGAAGTATAGAGACAGCCATAACAAGAATGCCGTTGCCTTCATGTCCCATTTTATAAGTGTCGGTCAGCGGGTCATAGACAAAAACAGGATCTTCAATATGGGTTCCGTCATGGGTACATTCTATCGAGCCGTTAGGGTCACAGGTAATATCCCCGATAACCGTAAGCTTTGGCTGCCCTTTGGAATAAAGTTTTTTAAGATAATCCTTTGTTACGATCCTCGGTCCAAGAGGATTCCAGTACATACAATTCATCAGCACGGTCAAATGCGGAATATACTGTTCGAATTTACTTTTATAATCCTGCGGGTTTGCATAAAAATCATGCAGATCAAACTCTTTACCCTCCTTGTGTTCATAAATATCCTCTTCCTTGAAAACAACCTTGTAAATTATGTTATTAGGCAAATGGTGCCTGAGTTTTAATGTCAGTAGTTTTTCGGGTGATATTTCCTTCACCGGTAACAAACCTAGAATTTCCTGAGCGCCGTTCGATACATTGCCATAGCCGGTAAAACCGACAACAAATGGTTTCAAGCCTTCGGTAAGGCCGTCTTCAGATATCTTCTGCCCTATTAGTGAGATAATGTCTTTTGCTTCTTTTAGTGAATTGTATTTATGGGATTGCTTCACCTTGGTGAGCTTGTTATCAATACCAAATTCTTTCAGCCTTGCGCCGAAAGACCACATCGTGTTTATCATGCCCGCAAGGCCTGCGTACCTTCCAAAAAAAATCAGGCGCTTACCCTGTTCATCCACAATTTTTTCATAATCGATCAGGTTACATTTCTTGTCGATCATTTTGCGAAGCATCGGCATATTGTATGGCTGGCCTTTAATCACATGTGAAAAAAACACATAGGTTTTTTCATGCTCAAACAGATCTTCGGGCATTTCTTTTATACCAAGAATAATATCACATTTTTTCAGGTCTTTAGAAATCTTTGCCCCGGCTTTTACGTATTCGTCATCAGAAAACACCCTTTTGTCGGATGTCTGAACGATAAAATCCAGTTTGTGATGTTGAATTAACCTTTCGATTTGTTTTGGTGTCAAAGGCGCCCGGCGTTCCATCAGGTATTTATCTTCGTGCCTGATTCCTATATATTTACTCATATAATTTATTTTTTTACAAACGTACAAAAAAAAATTAATAATGAAATCAGAATCCGATTGTTTATGTTTTTTTGTTAATTTTTACATAAATAAATAAAAAAAACTTCAAAGTCAATAAAAACTGTTAATTTTGTTGATTGAATAATATGAAGTTAATATTATATTAATAGTAAGACATTTGAGATGAGAAAAAGTAAAATTAAACGAAGGTTACTTATCAGGGAAGGGTACAAACTGATGAGAAAAAAAGGCTATCAGGGCACAAGCATTGATGAAATTGTAAATAATCTGAAAATTCCAAAAGGATCTTTCTACTACTATTTTAAGAATAAAGAAGATTTCGCCATGGACGTAATAGATTATTACACGGATATTACGACCAGAAAGATAGAAAAAACCCTTAGCGATCCAGCTGTTTCACCAAAACAAAGAGTAATTAAATTATATTCCGATTACATCGACACTTATACCAATTATGGGGGTATTGTGTATGGAAACTTTGCGGCAAATATGGAACACGAGCTTGCTGAAAAATCACCATACATTGCCGAAAAGACCGAAAAATATTTTAATGATATAAAGGCAAATCACGTCAATTGTCTTCAACAGGCCCGAAAAGCAGGAGAAATTGACCGATCGCAGGATATTGAAAAGCTCACAACGCTCATCATTTATTCCTGGGAGGGCGCTATTCTTCGTGCCAATAATGTCAAGAACATTAAATCCTTATTTATTTTCCGCGAGCTTTTGCGTGATTTTATTTTAAAGTAATTTTTCCTGGCATGCCATCGGATATTTTCTTTTTTTATTTTTGGCACAGTGCTTGTAAACACTTTCCAACAAAAAAAATAATTTTTACTATTAACCAATAAAATTTAAGCTTATGAAAAAGTTACTGCTACTCAGTTTTATTTTTGCGATGTTTGTTTGCAATATTTTTGCACAGTCCAGTGTATCTGTTTTCAGCCAGGAAGGAGAAAAATTCTGGGTGATCGTTAACGGTATCAAACAAAATGAAACTCCCCAAACCAATGTGAAGGTTTCAGGCTTGACTGAACCCAACTATAAAATGAAGGTGATTTTTGAAAATAACAGTTTGCCGGCTATAGATAAAGCAATCTACACTCAGGACGTTGACGGAAAATATACAAGTACAAGTTATGAAGTAAAAAAAGATAAAAAAGGCAATTATGTTTTAAGAATTGCCAGTTATAACGAAACGCCTACAGATGCTACAGCCCAATATTCTGCGCCTCTTGTGATTGTTGAAAGGCCTGCTGCCCCCCTAACTCAAACAACACAGACTACAACGACGGTAGTTTCCGGTAACACGCAGGCTGATGGAGGTTCAGTAAGCATCAATGCTGTTGATCCTGTTACCGGCGAAGTTATCAGCATGAACATGTCGGTAAATGCAGGTATCAACGGTACTACGGGCGGCGTAACTTCCACCACCACGACAACCACGACAACCACCTCAAGTACATCCACCAGCAGCAGCAACTTTTCACCCAATGACAGGCCGATGCAGGAACACTACATCATGCAGGGTTACAATGGCCCGATGGGATGCCCCTGGCCGATGTCGGAACCCGACTTCCAGTCAGCCAAATCGTCTATTGCTTCAAAAAGTTTTGATGATAGCAGATTAACCATTGCAAAACAAATTCTTAATTCAAACTGTATGCTTTGTTCACAGGTACGCGATTTTATGAGTATATTCTCATTCGAAGCCACCAAACTCGACTTTGCCAAATTCGCCTACAACCGTGTTTTCGATCAGGGCAACTACTATAAACTCAACGATGCTTTTACCTTTGAAAGCTCTATTGAAGAACTCAACAACTATATCAACGGCAGATAAAAAATTTCTGCACTCACAAAAAAAGCCGGATCATTGTCCGGCTTTTTTTATGGATTATTCTGTACTCGAAAAAATTATTTAATTACCTTTGCACCCAATCATAAAAAAACAAATTAATTTCTAAATATTTTTAACAAAAACAACAATAAAATGGCTACAAAAAGTAAAAAGTACGTTTATTATTTCGGCGGAAAAAAAGCTGAAGGCAAAGCTGACATGAAAAACCTGCTCGGCGGCAAAGGAGCTAATCTTGCCGAAATGGTTAACCTGGGATTACCAGTACCTGCCGGATTTTCAATTACCACAGAATGCTGCACCGACTATTATGCAAATAAATGTCAATTACCCAAATCATTGACAGCCGAAGTATGGGCCGGAATGAAAAAAGTTGAAGCTGAAATGGGAATGAAATATGGCGATAAAAACAACCCATTATTGTTATCATGCCGTTCAGGAGCACGCGCCTCTATGCCGGGAATGATGGACACCGTTCTGAACATCGGACTGTGTACAGCCACTATTCCGGGACTCATCAAAAAAACCAACAACCCCCGCTTTGTATGGGACTCATACAGACGTCTGATCATGATGTACGCCGATGTTGTTATGGATAAAGCCGAAGGCCTCGACAAGGATATCCGTAAGAAACTCGACGACATGCTCAATGATTATAAAAAAACCAAAAAAGTAAAACAAGATACCGAGCTCACAGCCGATGACCTGAAAATTCTTGCAGAAGAATTCAAGAAAAAGGTAAAAAAAGAACTCGGAAACGAATTTCCCGACAATGCCGAAGAACAATTGTTTGGTGGTATCCGTGCCGTTTTCAAAAGCTGGAACGGGAAAAAAGCTATTTCGTACCGTCGTATTGAAGGCATTCCAGATGACTGGGGCACCGCAGTAAACGTACAGGCCATGGTATTCGGAAACATGGGCAACACTTCAGCTACAGGTGTTGCGTTTACACGTAACCCGGCTACCGGAGAAAACCTGTTCTATGGGGAATGGCTCATCAACGCCCAGGGCGAAGATGTGGTAGCCGGTATCCGTACACCAAACCCCCTGAACGACGACACAAAAAATGAACAGAACAAGCACCTGCACAGCATGCAGGAACAAATGCCGAAAACCTATAAGGAGCTGGACAAGATCCGCAACATACTGGAAAAGAACTTTAAGGATATGCTCGACATTGAGTTCACCATCCAGGAAACCAAATTATATATGCTCCAGTGCCGTGTTGGCAAACGTACCGGTACCGCTGCCCTGAAAATGGCTATGGACATGCTGAAAGATAAACTTATCGACGAAAAAACCGCAGTATTGCGCGTCGATCCTGCACAGCTCGACGAACTGCTGCACCCCATCTGCGACCCTGTCGAAGAAAAGAAAGTTGATGTCCTTGTAAAAGGTTTGCCCGCTGGGCCCGGCGCCGCTGTTGGACAACTCGTCTTTACCGCCGAAGATGCCGTTGCCTGGGAAAGAAAGGGTAAAAAAGTTATTCTTATCCGTGAAGAAACCAATCCCGAGGATGTGGAAGGTATGCGCGCAGCAGTTGGTATTCTTACTGCCCGTGGTGGTATGACCTCCCATGCAGCACTCGTTGCACGCGGCTGGGGAAAATGCTGTATTGTAGGAGCAGGAAAACTGCACGTTGACGTAAAATCTAAAACGGCAAAAGTTGAAGACACCAACATCCTTCTGAAAGAAGGCGATTTTGTTACACTGAACGGAACAAAAGGACACGTTTACCAGAAAGCTCTGAAATTAATGGATGCCTCTGAAAACCCGCTTTTCAAACATTTCATGAAAATGGTCGATTCGTTCCGAAAAATGGGCGTGCGCACCAATGCAGAAACACCTGAAGATGCAAAAGTAGCACGCGACTACGGTGCCGAAGGTATTGGACTATTCCGCACAGAACATATGTTTTACGGTAAAGGCGCTGAAAAACCGTTGTTGGCCCTTCGTAAAATGATCCTGAGCAACACCAAAGAAGAACGTATCAAAGCGCTTAAGGAATTATATCCTCATATGAAGAAAGATATAAAAGCCACTTTATTAGCTATGGATAAACTGCCCGTTACGTTCCGTCTGCTCGACCCTCCTTTACATGAATTTGTTCCTCAGGGCAAAGACAAACAAGCTGAACTGGCTAAGGAATTAAACATTAACGTTGCAGATATCGCAAAACGCGGAGAAGCCCTGCACGAAAACAACCCGATGATGGGCCACCGTGGAGTGCGCTTAAGCGTTACCTATCCTGAAATTTCCGAAATTCAGTTCCGTGCAATCTTCGAATCTGCACAGGAATTACTGAATGAAGGACATCACCCGCACCCTGAGATTATGGTACCAGTAACCTGCGAAGTTGGGGAACTGGATGTTACCAAGAAAATTGCCGACAGGGTTTATGAAGAAGTTTGTAAAAAATACAAGGTAAAAGAAATCAAATACCTGTATGGCACGATGATAGAAATACCACGTGCATGCCTGCTTGGCGACAAAATGGCCAAAACAGCACAGTTTTTCTCTTTCGGAACCAACGACCTCACCCAAATGACCTTTGGTTTCAGCCGCGATGATATCGGGGGATTTATGAACGACTATCTGGATCAGAAAATTTTAGCGGCAGACCCGTTCCAGACCATTGACCAGGAAGGTACAGGCCAACTGATCGAGATGGCTGTTAAGAAAGGACGCGCCACACGCCCCGACCTGAAAGTGGGCATCTGCGGCGAACAGGGTGGAGATCCTAAATCAGTTGAATTCTGCTTCAAAACAGGATTGACTTATGTGAGCTGCTCACCTTTCCGCGTTCCTATCGCAAGATTAGCTGCTGCACAAGCTTCTATTAGATACGGAAAAACGGAAAAAACGGCTGTAAAAAAGACAGCAAAGAAAAAATAAAACCGAAAGGTTTTTATAATAAAAAATGTAGGGCAAATTCATGAATTTGCCCTGCATTTTTTTTTGAATTTGCCCTGCATTTTTTTTATAATATCAATCCAATTCCTCTTTCAGTTCGAGAAGAAAACCCCTGATCTTATTCAGCGAGGCCACTACCTCCACATTGTTGATGGTATCGACTTTATTATCTTTCATTTTGTCTTTCGCACCTTGTAGGGTAAAGCCACGCTCCTTAACCAGATGGTAAATGATATAGAAATTGTCAACATCTGCTTTTGTAAACAAACGATTCCCTTTTTTGTTGCGAAACGGCTGAATAATATCGAATTCTTTTTCCCAGAAACGTATCAGCGATGTATTCACATCAAACATTTTGGCTACTTCACCAATGGAATAATATAATTTTTCGGTGGGTTTTTGTTTATAAGACATAATTATTTTAAATTAAAATTCCCCTGTTGAAAAAATAAAAGGCGTATTGTATTTACAAACTTTCAATTTTATAATAAGTAAAATTATTGTCTATTAATTTGATACTATTATTTCAATATCCGAGTCCGACACTTTTAATTAATGATACTCTCAAGTTATACAAAATTCGCAAACTACCTATATGAATTTAATAACTCTATCAACTGCTCATCTGTTAAAAAATGAATTTTAATTTCTGCTTTCCCACTAATTATAACTTTACTAACATTTCTCACTTCAAACATACAAAATTTAGCTGAGGGATTTGTTGTGG
>CAZMPB010000136.1:0-8560 GCA_964567775.1 uncultured Bacteroidales bacterium | reverse complement strand
GTCTGCGACAGTCAGACAGGGTTATGCCGATAGAAAAATAAATAGTACAAACAATTGAAAAGATCCCGATAATTATCGCGAGGACTATATTATTTTTCATATCGGTATAAGCGGCTTTTTTGAATTAAGTTACGCGTTGATTTTGTATTATGCCAATAATGACATGAACTTGCGCAAATTTATATTGGTACCCCTTAGCCTTTATTTGCCTTTCAAATTCCGGTAAGCAATGTTGCGGTTGTTATAAGCATCTGTAGAATTCGGGTCAATTTCGAGCGCTTTTGAAAAATCAGCTATTGCCTTATCCCATTCACCAAGGTTTCCATAGACAACGCCTCGGTTGTTATATGCATTAATATATTTCGGATCAACAGCTATCGCCTTTGAAAAATCAGCTAAGGCTTTGTCCCATTGCCTGGTGGATAGATATACGCTGCCACGGTTCGAATATGGCCGGGGGTTCCAGCTTTCCAGTTCTATCAAGGTGGAGTAGTCTGCTATTGATTTGTCCCACATCTCAAGTTTATCGTAAGCAATGCCACGGTTGTTATATGCTTTGGCATATTCCGGGTTAATAGCGATTACCTTGGAATAATCAGCGATGGCTTGAGCCCAATGTTCGATTTTTCCATAGGTAACACCACGGTTATAATATGCATCTATATATTTCGGATCAATCCCGATTGCAGAGGTGTAATCAGCTATTGCCTTATCCTGTTGTCCGGCTTCCTCATAGGCAACACCTCGGTTGTAAAAGGGAATAGCCCATTTGGGATTAATCTCAATAGCTTTTGAAAAATCAGCTATTGCCTTGTCCCATAGTTCCAGATTCAGGTATTTAAAACCTCGGTTGTTCAAGGGCCTGGCCTTACCCGGAGACTTTTTTACAGCATCACTCCAGAGTGTAAGCTCGCTCTTCCAGACTTTATTTCTTTCATATGTCAGAAAAGAATTTGTTCCAATGATGGCCACCAATAAAGAAATTGCAAGGTACTTATATTTATTCCGGAGCAACGAGTATATTCCTGTACTTAGGATCAGAAAAAAGCCAATGGACGGCAGGTAAGTCCGGTGCTCAAAAATAATGTCATTTATCGGGATAAAGCTGGATTCGATTGATAAGGTGAGAAAAAACCAGAAAATGCCAAAAGAAAAGATTCGGTGCTTTTTAAAGAGGAATATGGCGAGGATGACCAAGGATAAAAGTAACAGGAAGCTTAGCAGCGTCCTCGGTTGGAAAAAACTATTTGATATGGGAAAATCATAGTCTATATTCTGATTTATTGGCAGAATTAATAGCTGTATATACTTTATTATAACACTGAACTGTGTGAAAAAATAATTAAGTGAAGTCACGGTAAGTGTATTGCCCTGGGAGGGAGGGATCGGATCGAAAATGTTTAATGGAATTTTTAAAAATATAATAACAATGAAACTCAGAAATGCTGCGACAAACAGGATGAAACGATAATTTCTGAAATTTATGGAGATTTTTTTTGTCTGTAAAAAGAAGATTTCAAAAAGCACGATGGCAAACGGAATGGTGAATGCATTTTCTTTTGAAAAAACAGCCAAAAGTGCAGAAATAAATGATCCGCCAAACAAGAGAATTTTTTTTCTATTGGCACCTTCAGAGGCGTTCAGCAAACGGGCTTTTAGATATAACACCAGTGAAAGCAGAAAAAACATTGCTGCCATTGAGTTCTGCCGCTGTACAATATAGGTTACCGATTGAGTCGCCAGGGGGTGCGACACAAAAAGTATCGCTGTAAAAAATGCTAAAACTTTTTTGTGTTTGCTGATCGGGTGATCTTTTAGTGTATGAGAAGAAAAGATCAGCAAGGTGAGCCAGCAGACTAAACAGGCATTGAGGAGATGGACAAACAGGTTGACGATATGGTACCAGGTCACATCAAGCTGGTGGAAATAATAATTAAGTGCAAACGTAAACGTACTGACAGGGCGGCTGGTCAATTTCCACCACCACCAGTATCCCGTGTTATTCAACCACCATACCCGGTCATTATTGACGATACTGGTAAAATCATCAAGCTGAAATGAACATTTAACAGAGTTTGAGTAACAGAACAGCCCCAGCAGGATGATGATCGCTAAGCCAACCCAGGTGACATAATTTTTTTCTTCAAACAATTTTTCTTGTTGCTGGTTTTGTCTGCGACGATCCTTTTTCGGCTGTCCCTTTTTTAATGGCTCTTTCTTCAATTTGACTGTATATTGTTTTTACTCATCGGTCTTAATGCTTCAGATACTGCATCACCAGGCATATTAATTAATTCTTGCATCCCCGGAGATTAATCAATTGCAAATATATCATAAAATATGCTGGCTGCGATTTACTTTCACAAAATCCGAATAGATCCGGATAAGCCGATCTGAAAATCTTCAATCGCCGTACCCTGGCACTTACCTATTTCCTCATGCTGCCAGTCGCGAAGCCAATACGGCCACAGATGGTTTTTAGTGAAAGTATGACTGCCATCAGTAGCATGCCAACGGCCGTCATCCTATCACTGGCAATGTTTGGTTTAATGCACGCGTTGCGAACGCGCGCGTACTGGGGTGACTAAGCCGCGCAAATGCTTTTGATTCACCCCGACAGTTTTTCCGCAGTACGACTGCGTGCAAGGCTAACCCACCTTCAGTCGTGCCGCCACTTAAACGGTGGCTGAGGTTCTCGAAGCCACCGGTCATTACAGCCACCGCTTGTTTTTAGTGATAGGATGATTGCCTTCAGCCACAGGCCGGCGCGCCCCGCAGGAGATCCTTCGGTGCAGTCGTCCTATCACTTGCCCCGTTTTTTTCCTTATACTGCGACTTTTTGCCCACCATCCCAAAAGGGAAATCACAGAAAATCAGTCTCCCTGCCCTGTCTGTCCGCCAACTGGCGGATCAGGCAGCCTTTGGGCCGAATTTGAAAATGTTCCCGACTTGTCGGTATTGCATTTTTTACTTGCTGATTACGTATTAATGCACAGAATTCCTTATGAAAAGCATTAAAAGTGTTAATTGGAAGGAAATATAAATAAGTTATCACTTCAAATAGCCATTATAGACTATTTTTCAAAATAACATAAAATTTATTTGTTTTTATTCCAAAAAAACGCTAAATTTGTAAAGTCATATGTAGAATTAACATCTGATTTAAAATTGATAAAAATTAATGACAAATTGATAAAATTGATTCACGGATAAAATTGATTCACGATAGAATATGAAGTCGCCATTTATTGAAAGTCTAATCGTTACAGGAAAATATTTTAAAAAAAATACGCGCATATTTATATAACAATAACGCAAAAATTTATTTTTAAATAAGGCAAAAGTAATTAATCTTTCTTTCTCTTTTGTCTTGAAAAATAATTATTTACTTATCCTCTTAAAAAGTTGCATTAATTACTTGAATTTAGGAAAAATAAAAAATTGATTAAAAAAAAATTCCAATCTGCGAAAAAAACCTTTAAGGGAAAATGAACATGAATTGGAAAAAAATCATATAAAAAGCAAAAAATCCTCCCTATATGAAAGCATTTCTTCTTCACTTTTTTAAAAAACCGGCATTTGCTTTTTTTGCTGGGCGTTTTGCATTATTAACCGGGATAATAGTTTTTGCTGTTTCCATGGGTAAATCGCAAACCAATACAACAAACAGTGTAACTAATCTACAAACAATGAATTCAGGCGCTGAAATTGCAAACACGGTTATTCTTAAACCAATAATATTATTATATGCTATCCTGATGAATACAAACAAATATTTGACAAGTCCAATAAATAGTACTGTAATTCATAGACTATTTTTCACGATATAAAGCCTTCTCATATGAAAACACCTAAATATTATTTTAAAAAATTATTAATTGCAGGGTTGGCAATTTTGATTGGCAATCTACTGTTTAACACTCTAAGTGCACAGGTTTACATCCCTTATTCCGGAAGTAACTCTATAGCCTGTGGAACGAATACAACTTTATGTACGCATGCTGGATGTGGAGTAACTTACAGTACCTATGCAAATGGCTACACAGTAATTAATTCTGCTGGGAATGCTGTTATTACAATTTCGGGCACCTATTATACAGAGTCTTGTTGTGATTATGTGAGAATTTATGCAGGTTCAGGTACTGGTGGAACTGTCCTTGCAACATATCAAGGAGGGCCTACTTCTTTTACATATACTGGTACAGCAGGGCAAACCCTTACTGTCCAATTTTATTCAGATGTAAGCGTGCAGTATACCGGTCTAAATGCTAGTGTTTCCTTTAGTGGCGCTTGTGTATCGGAAATGACTGTTCCTAATTCGGGCAATAATAGCTATACCGTTTGCTCAGGAAATTTGTACGATTATGGTGGGTCGGCAGGTGATTATGGTAATTCATGGAATGGCTATACAGTTCTATACCCATCAATTTCAGGCAATTTGGTTCAGGTTTCAGGCTCAATATTAGGTGAAAGCTGTTGCGATTATCTTTACATATACGATGGTGTTGGCACTGGCGGCACTTTGTTGTGGTCAGGCGTAGCCAGTACTGGAACGGTTCCTGTGACAACTTCAATCAGCGGTCCTGTGACTGTCCAATTCACTTCAGACGGTTCTGTTGTTGGCACGGGATTTAATTTAGCGATTTCGTGTGTTACTAATGAAATGATGGTTCCCAATACCGGCAGCAACAGTTACACTGTATGTTCTGGAAATTTGTACGATTATGGTGGGTCAGCGGGTAATTATGGTAATTCATGGAATGGCTATACAGTGTTATACCCATCAATTTCAGGCAATTTGGTTCAGGTTTCAGGCTCAATATCAGGTGAAAGCTGTTGCGATTATCTTTACATATACGATGGTGTTGGCACTGGCGGCACTTTGTTGTGGTCAGGCGTAGCCAGTACTGGAACGGTTCCTGTGACAACTTCAATCAGCGGTCCTGTGACTGTCCAATTCACTTCAGACGGTTCTGTTGTTGGCACGGGATTTAATTTAGCGATTTCGTGTGTTACTAATGAAATGATGGTTCCCAATACCGGCAGCAACAGTTACACTGTATGTTCTGGAAATCTATACGACTTTGGTGGGTCAGCGGGTAATTATGGTAATTCATGGAATGGCTATACAGTTTTATACCCATCAATTTCAGGCAATATGGTTCGTGTTTCGGGTACAATTTCCGGTGAAAGCTGTTGCGATTATCTTTACATATACGATGGTGTTGGCACTGGCGGCACTTTGTTGTGGTCAGGCGTAGCCAGTACTGGAACGGTTCCTGTGACAACCTCAATCAGCGGTCCTGTGACTGTTCAATTCACTTCAGACGGTTCTGTTGTTGGCACGGGTTTTAATTTAGCGATTTCTTGTGTTGCCGGTTGCACCACCCCCGGTGCACCGTATAGTTTGTCCGGTTATGGTACAGGAACTACAACAGCCAATATATCGTGGACTGCAAATGGCGGGTCACCCACTGTTACTTATTATTGGGAGGTTTACACCGCAGGCGGAAGTTATGTTACAGGCTCCAACACTACATCAACCTCTGCTAGTGTATCAGGCTTAACCTGTGGTAATTCATATTATTTCCGGGTTTATGCGAACACAAGTTGCAACAATACTTCTTCTGCATGGTCATCCAACAGCAGCACCTTCAGTACAAGCGCATGCCCTGATGTTACACCTCCTACTCAGGTATCGTTTACTATAAACGATTACTGCTGGATTCCGGATGATAATCATGTATATGAGATCACTGCCGTTGCCAATGATAATGGCGGAAGTGGCATTGGTGGTACTTATGGTCTCCTTGCTCTTATAAATTATCAGGGTAGCTATTCTGGTAATTATGGCGGTTATTTTCAATGGAACACCACCCAAGGGGGACTTAGTTATAATGGTGCCACCCTTGACCAGGTTGCTGCCTCAGGTAATGCTGGCGGATGGGCCGGGAAAGTCACCTCATATGGCAATAACACTATAACTCTCGTAAGTTGCGATGCGAGCTATTCCGGAAATCAATTGACCGTAAAATGGAGGGTGCGGCCTAATAGTGCCTTTCCCAATACTACTGTTAACGCTATTTCTTATTATACTTGCGATGTAGCAGGCAACACAAGTGGATGGGTTAATTATCAATTTAATTTTGCTTCCAACACCCGAAATAAAACCATTACCTGCCCTTCAAATATTACTACCGTTCCAGGTGTTGTAACTTATTCTACCCCAACTTCTGCATGCAGCTTACCTGTTGTACAGTTGAGCGGGCTTGCAAGCGGATCGTCTTTCCCATCGGGGACTACCACAAATGTATGGCAGGTTAAAGCAGCTACAGGTGCACCCAATGTTTATTTTTCCTATCCTGTAGGAGCTTCCAATGCAACAATTGCACTTGCTGCCTGCGAGGCTGTTTATGGTGTGGGACAGTGTAATACCGGTAGCTGTGGAAATTTTAGTTATTATAAGTATGCCGGACACACTTCCTGCGATTGTGCTAAACCTACCGGGACTTATGAATTTATATACAGCAATACAGGTTATACAACTGTTGGAGCGGATTATGGCGGAAAAAGTACCGATGTGACTAACAACCAGCTTTTTTCAAGGGTAAAATCTGAAAGTTCATGTTCGGTAAACTCGTGGAGTCTTGCTTGTCCCAACCTTGCAAACGCAGTAAATTGTAGTTTCACGGTAAACTGTCCAGATCCTTGCTCTTCCATAATAAGTATGGCGCTGGGCACAACTTACAACGTAACCTTAGGTCCAACTGGTCAGTGGGCTACTGCAGCAGGATGCGGTTGGACAAGTAATGGACAGGAACAAGTCTACCAATTTACTACTACTGTGGCCGGAGATTATGCAGTTGTGGTGTCCGATCCTCTTGATGCTGTATGGTATTTTGTTAATTCATGCAGTCCAACAGCTTCAACATGGGCTTCCTGCCTTGACGCTGGAACACGTGTAGCAACACTTGCCGCCAATACAACATATTATATCATTGTCGATAATTATAATACTTCATCGTCTGGTACTTATTCGACAACTGTTTATCCTCCTCCTGCCAATCCCAGCAATCAGACAGCCTCACCTTCTACTATTTGTCCCGGCAGTTCGTCAAGTTTGTCTGCTTCGGTTTCAGGCTGTACGATTTATTGGTACACCGGTTCCTGCGGAGGAACATATGTCAACGCAGGCAGTCCGATTAGTGTTTCGCCTACCTCGACTACAACATACTATGCAAGGGCATATAATGCTACTACAGGATTATGGTCGCCCGGCTGCGGGAGTGTTACGGTAACTGTAAATCCTTCACCTGCTGCACCAACCTCGGTTACAGCCACACCAACAGCAGTTTGCAACAGTGGCACAGTACAATTAAATGCGACTGCATCAGGAGGTGGGGGCGGACCGGTCACAGCCTTAGTACTATGGGCAGAATCAGGTAGCGATGCGGGTGTTACTGCATATCTAAGTTCCGATCCCCGGTTTACCGGAGTTAATTCCTGGGATGCCAGATCTTCTACTCCAACACTCGCGCAACTACAACAATATAAAGTTGTTATTACATGGGGCAATACAGGATATGCAGACAATGTTACGCTTGGTAATAACCTTAAATCATATGTTGATGCGGGCGGAGGAGTAGTTGTATGCACATTTGGCCATCATAGTACGGGAGGCTTTGGCATTAATGGTGCTTTTCTTACAAATAATTACGATCCTATACAGCAATTAGAGGCTTATAGCTCTTACACTACTTCAATTGGGACTATTTCAGCACCTACTCATCCGATCATGTCAGGTGTCTCTAGTGTCTCTCCAGGTTGGTGTTTCGAAACAACCACATTAACTTCTGGTGCTTCCCCTTTATTTTACTGGGCTAACGGCTATATAGGCGGTGCATATAAAACGATTGGCAGCGGAAGAACAGTTGGTCTTAACCAAGAGCCTATATATGATGGCGGATCCCATTGTGATTTGCTAATAGCAAACGCTGCAGCATGGGCCGGTCAATACGGCGCTGCTGGTACTATTAATTGGTACACTGTTCCCTCAGGGGGTACATCTATTGGCTCAAGTGCAAGCGGGGCTAATTTTGCAGTAACACCGGGCGGTACTACAACATATTATGCAGAAGCTGGAGGGGGAGGAGGTACGACTACAAAAACCTATCTGATTCCAGTTGGACAACTTGTTAACTGCACTAACTGGTGCGGTACTGGTTCTATGAATAACGATTGCACTACAGGTAACTATCCTGGATTTACATGGGCATCAACAGGTTCAGGCACTCTTACCTCCCTTACAATTGAGTTCCAGATTGGTGTAGAATGTTCCCCAACAACTCATACAACTACTCTTAATGGCGTTTCAGGTTCGACCTTTACAACTGGATCTTTTTGCGACTGCACTAATACATCACATGGCGACTTTAGCCTTTCAATGACAAATGGTTATGTTGTTGGCGGAAATAATACTTTCTTAATCACCAATCCTTTAAGCTGTTTAGTATCTTATCATTAATATTTGTGTATTTTTTGGCAAAAGTTTAATAGTTAA
>CAZMPB010000135.1:0-8679 GCA_964567775.1 uncultured Bacteroidales bacterium | reverse complement strand
TGATCACCACCGACCACGGAAGCGTTAAAGTGCAGAACCCCGTAAAAATAGTCGGTGACAAAAACACCAATACAAACCTAAGGTACAAATATGGCAGGGCATTGAATTATGATAAGAAAAATGTTTTTGAGGTCAGGAATCCACAGGATATTTATTTGCCAAGAATCAACATAAGTACAACTTATGTTTTTTGCAAAGAAACTGATTTTTTTGCTTACCCGAACAACTACCATTACTTTGTCAATTATTACGGGAACACGTTCCAGCACGGGGGCATCTCGCTTGAAGAAATATTAATACCGGTCATCTTTCTTAATCCCAAATAATATGGATCAGCGGTTTGTTTGTAACAATATCGGCGAATTACCCGGAATTGCCCGAACCATTCTGAGAACTTTTCCTGAAAACCGGATCTTCACGTTTAAGGGAGAACTGGGCGCGGGAAAAACCACCCTGATCAAGGCCCTGTGCAAAGATCTGAATGTTACAGGATTAACCAACAGCCCTTCCTTTGCACTTGTCAATGAATATCCGGCTTCAGATGGTAACATGGTCTATCACTTTGATTTTTACAGAATAAAAAATATTGATGAAATTTTCGATATCGGCTACGAAGAATATTTTTTCAGCGGAAATTATTGTTTTATCGAATGGCCTGAAATTGCAGAACCGGTGCTGCCCTCAGCATATGTTGAAATAAATATTGAAACCGAAAAAAATAAAACTTCCCGGATCATTTCTTTTTCAAAAAAAATTATCCATGATTAATTTTTTTTGTATCTTTATAATATCTAAATTATCCTCATGAACTCAAAAAAAGATTTTGTTCAGTTTTCAAGATCCGAACAGATGATGCCTCAGCCCGAAATGCTTGAAATAAAAAAGCAAAAAAAGCAGCTGACCATAGGAATCCCAAAAGAAATTGTTTTCCAGGAAAACCGCATTGGCTTAATACCTGAAGATGTTAGTGTGATCATCAATAATGGCCACAGGGTAATCATAGAATCCAATGCCGGAAAAGCAGCCCATTTTCCTGACAATGAATATATGGAGGCAGGCGCAACCATCGTTTATTCTTCTATGGAAGTTTTTCAGTCCGACATCATCATCAAAGTAGCACCACCCGTTCCTGATGAAATAGAAAAATTCAAGCCAAGAACCACTCTTTTTTCGGCTCTGAATCTCCCCGGGCAAAATGAAATTTTTTTTAAACAACTGTTGGCAAAGAAATTAACAGCTATTTCATACGAACACATTAAAGACAAAGCCAACTCTTATCCCGTCATCCGTTCGATGAGTGAAATTGTCGGAAACTCCTCGGTGTTCATTGCAGCCGAATACCTGTGCAGCATTGAATACGGCAAAGGCAAAAGCCTGGGCGGTTTTCCAGGAATAGCACCCGCAGAAGTGGTAATTATCGGCGCCGGAACAGTCGGCGAATATGCAGCCCGGGCGGCATTAGGCATGGGCGCTTTTGTAAAAATATTCGACAATTCAATATACAAATTAAGAAGCATTCAGAATAAGCTGGGCGAGCGTCTGTTTACTTCAGTTATTCAGCAAAAGTTACTTGCAAAAGCCCTTCGCACAGCAGATGTGGTTATCGGGGCGCTGAACCCTTTTAACGGAAGGACACCCTGCGTGATAACAGAAGATATGGTCAGAGAAATGCCTTATGGCTCCGTGATCATCGATGTGAGTATAGATAACGGGGGATGCTCAGAAACCTCCCGTGCGACAAACCATACCCAGCCCGTATTCAAAAAACATGGTGTCACACATTTTTGTGTGCCGAACATACCCTCCAGGGTTCCTCATACGGCGTCAAATGCTTTAAGCAATTTTTTCGCCCCTGTAATTTTGCAAATTGCAGAAGAAGGCGGTATCGAGAATTTCCTGAGAAACGATAAGGGCGTACGCACCGGAACCTACATCTTTCACGGAATACTCACCAGCAAGTACATCAGCGACTTATTCCATATCCCCTTTCAGGAGATAGATTTGCTGATGCTGCCATTACATTGATTTATTTTAATTTGTTATATATAATTTATTTGGCTTGTTAATAACATCGTATAAAACTGCAATATTTTTATTTGTCCGTTTAGCAGTTTTTATTATTTTTGTCGCCTGATATGGCAAAACAAAGCACCCTTACATCACCGGTAAGCCTTACTGGCAAAGGGCTTCACACCGGAAATACTGTTACGATCACCTTTCATCCGGCACCGGAAAATCATGGTGTTGTATTTAAGCGCGTTGATCTTGAAAATCAGCCATTGGTCCATGCTACAATAGCTAATGTAAAAGACACCTCGCGGGGTACCAGCATTGAAGAAAACGGAGTCCGTGTTTCAACCATTGAACATGTCTTAGCGGCGCTTTTTGGGTTATCCGTTGATAATGTACTGATCGATATCAACAGTTCTGAAACACCGATATTAGACGGCAGTTCAGTAAAATACGTTGAAATACTGAAAACAGCAGGAACCATTGAACAAAATGCCCTGAAAAAAACCATAGAGATCAGTTCCAATGTGGAATACAAAGACGAAAAAAATAAAGTCGAGATCATTGCCATCCCAAGCGACAAGTTCCGGATCACCACATTGATCGATTATGATTCTGATCTGCCGGGAAAGCAGTTTGCCATGCTTAATGATATTTCGGAATTTGAAAAAGAAATTTCGCCCAGCCGGACTTTTGTTTTTTTACACGAACTTGAGTTTTTAATAAAAAACAACCTGATTAAAGGAGGCGATTTCGATAATGCGATCGTTTTTATAAATAATCCCATTTCTCAGGATGAACTCGACAGACTGGCAACATTTTTTAACAAGCCTAAGGTTAGTGTCCTTAAAGAAGGGATACTAAACAATATTGAATTGCATTTTCAGAACGAGCCTGCACGGCATAAACTGCTTGACCTTATCGGAGATCTGTCTTTGCTGGGAGGAACACTGAATGCCCACATCATTGCAAAGCGTCCCGGCCATTTTTCAAACATTGAATTTGCAAAAATAATCGCGTCGGTGGCTGAAAAAAAAAACAAAACATCACATAAAACAGCCCATAATTTACCGGATATAACCAAAACTCCCTTATACGACAACATCCAGATCCAAAAGATTTTACCGCATAGGCCTCCATTCCTCCTTATCGATAAAATCATCGAAATGGACGATAAGGTAGTGATCGGAACCAAAAACGTAACAATCAATGAAGGCTTTTTTACCGGCCATTTCCCAGGCAAACCAGTAATGCCGGGTGTTCTGCAGATCGAAGCCATGGCACAATGCGGCGGTATCTTTGTCCTCAATACCGTTCCCGACCCGGAAAATTATCTTACTTACTTTTTAAAGATTGAGAACACCCGTTTCAAAAAAATGGTTGTTCCGGGTGATACCCTGGTTTTCAAACTGGAACTTCTTGAACCCATTCGCAGAGGAATATGCCATATGCAGGGCTATGCATTTGTAAATAACCAGATGGTTATGGAAGCAGAACTCCTGGCACAAATCGTTAAAATAACCAAATCATGAACCAGCCCTTAGCATTCGTTCATCCTCAAGCCAAAATCGCAAAGAATGTTGTTATTGAACCATTCGTCACCATAGATAAAAATGTTGAAATAAGCGAAGGCAGTTGGATAGGCCCGAATGTTAACATAATGGAAGGGGCTCGCATCGGAAAAAACTGTAAGATATTTCCCGGCGCCGTTATTTCAGCAATTCCCCAGGACATGAAATACGCCGGCGAAGACACTATCGTGAAAATCGGCGATAATGTTACCATTCGGGAGTTTGCAACCATTAACAAAGGGACAAAAGCCAACTTCGAAACCGTGATTGGCGATAACACCCTAATCATGGCTTATGTGCATATTGCTCACGACTGCATAGTCGGCAACAACGTTATTATAGCCAACTCTGCCGGATTGGCAGGGCATATCAAGATCGACGACTGGGCTATTGTTGGCGGAATGGTAGCCATTCATCAGTTTGTCAATATCGGCGCTCATTCATTAATATCCGGAGGATCTCTTGTTGGAAAAGATGTACCTCCCTATTGCAAAGCCGCCCGCGAACCTCTGGCGTATTCGGGCATCAATTCAATCGGGCTGCGCCGCAGAGGATTTTCATCCGAAAAGATCAAAGAAATACAGGATATCTACCGCATTATTTTTGTAAACAAATATAATGTATCCCAGGCATTAAACTTTATCGAAGCAGAAATGCCCGCCACAACTGAACGCGATGAGATCATCTCTTTTATTCAATCCTCAAAACGCGGCATCATGAAAGGGTACAAACGCAACGGGTTTACAAAAGAGAAAAAAGACCTTTAAGGTGATTATAACGGCGACAACCTCCTCCAACCCCGTAATTTACAAAAAAATCCCGCGGCAAATTCCCCGCTGCTGACATATAATTGAATTTTTTTTTCATATGTCAAAAAAAAGTCGCATCTTTGCACCCCAATTTAATAACCTATAATAATTAACAATTATGCCAGCAAGAATCAGATTACAACGTCGTGGTAAAAAAGGTCAGGCCTATTACCATATTGTAATTGCGGATGGTCGTGCACCACGTGATGGAAAATTCATTGAAAGCATTGGCACCTACAACCCTCTTACAATACCCGCCGAGATCGGGATTGATTTCGAAAAAGCAATTTCCTGGATCCGTAAAGGAGCAACTCCGTCAGATACCGTAAAAGCTATCCTCGCCTACAAAGGTGTTCTGTACAAAAACCATCTCATGAAAGGTGTCGCAAAAGGCGCCATAACAGAAGAACAAGCCGAAGCAAAATTTCAGGCATGGCTGCAGGAAAAAGAAGCTAAAGTTCAGAACAAGAAAAACAAACAAATCCTCAGCAAAAAAGAAGAAGCCAAAAAACGTTTCGAGGCTGAAGTAAAAGTAAATTTAGCCATTTCAGAAGCAATTGCAAAGAAAAAAGCAAAACTCCTTGAAAAAGAACATGAAGCTGCCGGTATTGAAGTAGTAGCACCTGCCGAGGCATCTGCCGAAGCACCTGCCGAAACTCCTGCCGAAGCACCTGCCGAAAAAGCACCGGAAACCGAAGAAAAAGCAGAATAATACCTTTACCCAATGAGGGAAAAAGAAAAGTTTTCCTATGCGGGTAAGATCATTAAAACACAAGGCTACAAGGGCGGATTAATCGCTCACATCGAGCTTGGTTTTAAAGAAAAAATAATAAAAACGGAATTTGTTTTTGTTGAAATCCAACACGAACGGGTTCCGTTTTTCATTGTCTCCATCGAACACCAATTCAACAATGTTTTCTTCATACAACTTGAAGACATCGATATTCTGGAGAAAGCTCAAAAACTGTCGGGCTGCGGAATATTCCTGATGGAAGCAGCAAAGACAGAAAAAAGTTCTCAGAAAGCATTTCATAATTATGATTTAAAGGACCTGACAGGCTTTGATGTCGTTGATAAAAAATCCGGAAACATCGGAAAAATAGATCAGATCCTTGAACTTCCACAACAACAAATCATGCAGGTGTTTCATGGTAAGAAAGAGATATTGATCCCATTTAATGAAGATATTGTCCTCAGTATTGACGCTAAAAATAAAACCGTCAATGTTCTGGCTCCCGAAGGCCTGATTGATTTTTACCTGGAATGAAACCGGCATTTCGCTTTAAACAATTCAGCATTTGTGATGATAACTGCGCCATGAAACTCAGTGGCGATGCTGTTTTGCTCGGTGCTATAGCAGAACCCGGCCATTCAATCAATATTTTGGATATTGGTACGGGCTGCGGAATACTGGCATTGATGCTTGCCCAGAAAAGCCAGGCCGCGATCGACGCGGTAGAAATTGATGCATCTTCGGCAAAACAAGCGTCTCAGAACTCTCAGCTGAGCCTTTGGAATGACCGGATAAAAATTCATCATGCTTCCATCATGGATTATGCGGAAAAATATTCAAAAAAATACGATTGCATCATCTGCAACCCGCCCTATTTTCAAGGTCAGTTAAAAAGCGCCTGTCCGGCTAAAAGCAAGGCCCGGCACGACAGTAGCCTTGATTTCGGCCAACTGAGCCACTGCGTAAACCGACTGCTCTCAGAAACAGGCACTTTTTGGGCCATCATTCCGGTTTCAGAAAAAAACAACTTCCTGAAAGCCTTTTTGAACAGTGGATTATACTGTTTAAAAAATATTTCCATCAGTGACAAAACCGGCCGGGAACCCAAAAGACTTATTTCATGTTTTTCATTTAGTGTGCCAGAATCTGTTTCAGAACAAACCCTGATACTTAAAAACACCGACAACAGTCCTTCAGCAGATTTTGTATCGCTGACCAAAGATTTTTACCTGGAATCTTGAATTCGGAACGATAATTGTTAAATTTGAAAAATCAAAACTATGAAAATGAAAAAACGAATGTATTTCCTGCTGGTTTTTACCGCGATAGTTTTTTCGTGCCAGCAGC
The DNA here is from genome assembly GCA_964567775.1 of uncultured Bacteroidales bacterium. Taxonomy (GTDB): domain Bacteria; phylum Bacteroidota; class Bacteroidia; order Bacteroidales; family CAIWKO01; genus CAIWKO01. Next base: position 2,209 of record CAZMPB010000135.1, on the reverse strand, counting down.
TTTCTGCCCAAAAAGTATATTCCTGCGACAGCAAATACGATGCTGATGTAAAAGTTTATGTGGCCGACAGCAAGTACGATGCAGATCTTGTGGTTTACAAATGCTCAAGCCAATACGATGCAGAAGGAAATGAAGGCCTGTGGTTCTTTGTTGACAGCAAATACGACGCAAAAAAGAAGGTTTACTTTGTTGAAAGCAAATACGACGCCGACCTCATCATATTTTTTGCCGACAGCAAATACGATGCAGGCTGGAGGACTAATTCGAAGAAACACCTGATGTACTAATAGTTTCGTTAATTTTACGCCGTGTGCATCCAGATTTTTTAGTATTGAGATTATCAAACAAACATTAAATTATTATTATGGAAGACATCGAAATTTGCCACTGCAACGGAATTATGAAAAGCGAAATTGAAAAAGCCATCAGGGAAAAAGGCTTGAAAACCGTTGAAGAAGTTGGTGAAGTCACCACTGCCGGTACCGTTTGCGGCGTTTGCCAGGAAGATATTGAAAACATCCTGAAAGAAATCAACGGCTGATATTGCCTTTCGGCAAGACAATACTCCCCTCGCCCATTTTTCTTGAATTCCGTCACTTTGCTGACGATATTTAATTGAATTCCGTCAATTAAATGACGGAATTCAATATTTTTGTTGTATATTTGCACAAAAAAATCAAGCAAAATGATAATAAATAGGTATTTAGAACCATCTTTTATCAAGAAAATTAAACCTAATAAGGTCCTAATTTTATTAGGAGCCCGCCGTGTTGGGAAAACCGAATTTCTAAAAAACATCAAAGCGCAAATAAAAGAAGATGTACTTTTTCTGAATGGTGATGATATTGAAATCCATAATTCACTTGAAGTTCGGAGTGTTGCAAATTATAAAAGGCTTTTGGGCGATACCAGGTTTTTAATGATTGATGAAGCTCAGGAAATCCCGGAAATTGGAAAGAAATTAAAACTCATGGTTGATTCTATCCCGGGTTTAAAAGTAGTTATTACAGGTTCATCGGCTTTTGAAATTAATAACCAAATTGGCGAACCTTTGGCAGGCAGGATGAGTGTGATAAATATGTTTCCTCTTGCACAAATAGAATTTTCTCAGTCAGAAAACCAAATAGATTGTCTAAGCCATTTGGAAGAACGATTGATTTTTGGCAGTTATCCTGAATTACAACAACTGAATAGTAATAGCGAAAAAGCAGACTATCTGAGAGACCTGGTACATTCTTACCTTTTAAAAGATATTCTGGCATTTGAAGGAATAAAAAAACGGGATAAAATAATTGCTTTATTGCAAAAGCTGGCGTTCAGAAACGGGAGCGAAATATCTATGGAAAATTTAGCAAAAGAGCTGCAAATAAGCAAAAATACCGTTGAAAAATACCTGGATCTATTCACAAAAGTGTTTATTTGTTATGGTGTTTCCGGTTTCAGCAGAAACAGGGATAATGAAATTACCAAAATGAAAAAATGGTTTTTTATTGATAATGGGCTGAGAAACGCTTTGATTAATAATTTCAGCCCTTTGAACGCCCGTGATGATGTTGGTAAATTATGGGAAAACTACTTAAATGCCGAGAGAATAAAAAAAATTAATTACCAGCAAATTCAAATTTCAGGATACTTCTGGAGAACGCATACCAAGCAGGAAATTGACCGGATAGAAGTTCATGGGAATAACATTGAGGCTTTTGAATATAAATGGGGGAACGATATGGCAAAAATCCCGCCGGAGTTTGCCAAGGCATATCCTAAGGCTACTTTCACAACAATTAATAAAAGCAATTATTTGGATTTTATAGCCTGATGCCCCCCATTTTTTCAGCTAATCCCTTCAAATCCAACCCGTCAAAATTCCCCGAGCTCATCATCAACAGGTTTTTGCCTTTCCAGTCAAGGCTTTCAAGGTATTTTACAAGTTCTTCTTTATTTGTAAAGACAATAATATCTTCACGGCCGAATGATTCTTTTACTTTGTTTTCGGGTAAAGGTGGCATCTTTTTTATTTCCAGGGCATGAGCGCTGTAAAAAACGATGGCCTTATCGGCTTTTTGCATGCAGCCCTTATATTGTTCTAGGAAATCGCTGTTCAGGCTGCTGTATGTATGCAATTCCATGCAGGCCACGAGTTCCCGTTGCGGGAACTGTTCTTTGACGGCTTCTATCGTAGCTTTGAGCTTGGAAGGCGAATGTGCAAAAT
>CAZMPB010000134.1:0-8721 GCA_964567775.1 uncultured Bacteroidales bacterium | reverse complement strand
TGGCCGTAATATGCGGAGAAAGCAACGGCGATGGACAAAGCATCAGCTACTACCCGAACCCGTTTACTTCGGAGATTGTGGTGGATTTACAAAATGTGAGTTTTGAAAAAGCCAAATTGAGAATCTACGACCTTTTGGGCAAGATAATGTATGAGCGAGACCTGGAAAGCAGCAATCTGGTTGAGCAGAAGCTTACGTTAGATCTTAATTTCTTGCCTGCAGGTATCTATTCCGCCGAGTTCGTGACAGATGGGTATTCTAATGCCAGCAAAATTGTGAAGAATTATTAAGTAAATTAATCGCTTGTAGAAAAATATGCCCTGCAAAAACTTTTGCAGGGTATATTTTTTTGAATATAAGGAATTGATTCTTGACTGCTCGTCAGGAATGCCTTTTTGCACACTAATATCTGAAAGCCGTAGTACAAAATAAAGGCGGACTCAAATTGTCTGCAGGTCGTCCTTAAAAAGTATTCTGTGCGGCTGAGCAACGGAACATTGTTCTATAAGATTTGGGGGTTACCCCGACTCTGTTTGGATACCTTTATTTGTAATTTATAAAACGCAGGGTTACGATGTCTGTTTTAAGAAATATATGTATTTTTGTATAGAGAAATCAGCACTTATGGCTCCTAAGATTAAGAATAAAAAGAAGAATTTTCCTCTAAATAAAAAGCAATTATATATCAGCCGTTTTCGAGAAAATTCATTTAATATTTCTCCTGTGGCAATATATGTTGTCTTGGCATTGACTGCATTGATATATTCTATGGCATTTTTTAATGATTTTGCGTCCTTTGATGATGAAGATTATTTGATAAAAAATCCTTATATAAAGAATTTTAGTTTTGAGGGTATAAAAGCTATTTTTACTTCGTACTACCTGAGCAATTATCATCCGCTGACCACACTGACGTGGCTGTTTGAATATAAATTTTTCGGGTTAAATCCTTTTCCTTATCATCTGCATAATGTTATACTGCATTTGGTGAACATTTTTCTGGTATATAAACTTGTTGAAAAATTAAGCCAAAAAAGCCTGACAGCATTGATTGTTGCAATTTTATTTGCAGTTCATCCAATGCATGTCGAATCGGTTGCCTGGGTATCTGAGCGAAAAGATGTACTTTACACATTATTTTACTTAAGTGCACTTTTGGTTTACTTAAAATATCTGGGATCAGGTTTTAGAGGGAGGTATTATTGGATAAGTTTGCTTTTTTTTGGATTATCCCTGCTTTCGAAATCAGCTGCCGTAACACTACCCGTTTTGTTGCTGGCAATTGATTTATACAAGACTCGAAAACCTGATGCAAAGATGTTTTTGGAAAAGTTGCCTTTGCTGGCTCTATCTGTCTTGTTTGGAATAATTGCCCTTTTATCGCAGCAAAGTTCTTTGCAAGATACTTCACTATCTTATACTGTTTTTGAAAGAATATTTTTATTTACATCCTCTATTTCATTTTACATTTTTAAACTTGTTTTCCCTTTTGATCTCTCTGTAATGAATTATTATCCTAAGACAAACGGAGTAAACTTTTCTTGGTATTATTATGCATCGTTGCCGTTTGTGATTTTGATGATATGGTTGGTTATAAAACCCTCAACCTTCCGGCGTGAAAAGCTTTTCGGTGTTTTCTTCTTCCTTATAGTTATCTCTATCATGCTTCAGATTATTGCGGTTGGTGGTGCTATTACCGCGGAGCGTTATACCTATGTTTCTTATATCGGCTTGTTTTATATCGCTGGTCAGTGGATATCTGAAATTCAAAAGGTAAAATTGAAGAAATTTATACTAATCCTCTTCGGTTTGTTTGTTGTAATGCTAATATATCTTACCTGGGATCGAATAAAGGTCTGGAAAAACGGCAATACGCTTTTTACTGAATTAATAAAAAAATATCCTGATAGCTATGATGCTTTTAACATGCGTGGAGATTACAAAAGAGGTTGTGAGGATTATCAGGGTGCTCTTGAAGATTATAACAGATCTCTTGAATTATATCCTGACTTTGTTGGATGCCTGAATAGCCGAGCGGGTATCCTTTTAAATGAATATCATGATTATCAGGCGTCTTTGCTTGATCTGAATAAACTGATCGGTCTGGATTCTTCTGTATGGGAAGCTTATTGTAACCGTGGAATGGCATATAAAGCATTGAATGATTCTGCTGCAGCAATGCGTGATTACAACAAAGCGATACTTAAAAATCCTCAGTACCTGAACGCATATAATAACAGGGCGGCACTCAAAATTGAAATGGGTAATTTGGAAGGTGCATTATTGGATATCAATAAGGCAATAAGTCTCGACCCAAATGATAATAACCCATACACAAACCGATCAGTCATTAAATTTATGCAAAGTGATTTTTCCGGTTGTATTGAAGATTGCAATATTGCATTGAGAAAAAATCCTAAAGACGTAACAGCACTATATAACAGAGGTCAATCACTTTTAAAACTCAATGACACTGCCGGCGCTTGCGAAGATTTTCATAAAGCCTACCAAATGGGTAATGCCACTGCTGGTGAAATAATAAAGCAGTTATGCAAATAAAGGACTAATCTCAGAAAACTCATGGTGAATAAATGCCGATAGCCGGTTTTTAAATTAGGTTGCCTGCAAAAAAATTGCTCCGCAGAATTCAACCCGGATAATTTTTATACCAGTAAAAAAGCACCCCCTCCCGGTGAGCGCGCACGTTCGCAACGCGTGCAAACCATTGCCCAGTGCTCGTTCGTTCGCAACCACGTGATGGGGGTGAACTATTGGATTTGACGGTGAAAATGATAAAGGGCAAAAAATCTATAGCGTTACATGGAATTCTGAATTAACAACAGAATAACGAGCCTTTCGGAAGAAATAAAAAAGGACAATTTAGTGAAAAAACTAAATTGTCCTCGAAGGTCTCCTCGCGGGGACTCGAACCCCGGACCCATTGATTAAGAGTCAATTGCTCTACCAGCTGAGCTACGAAGAGAATGCGGGTGCAAAAATATAAAAAAATATTGAATTGTGTGAAAAAATACTAAACTTACACGAAGCCTGTCATTGTTAGCTTACAGCATAGCGAGGAACCGCGTTGCTGATTTTTATGCTACCTAATGTGCTTTTATCAAAAATTTTTTAGTCACACTTTGGTTTTAAAAAGGATAACTATTCACCCTATGGCAAATATTATAAGAAAATTCTATAAGGCTTGATATGCTTGTTATTAAGAATGTTTTTTGTCTCGCGCATTAATAAGAGATTCCTCGTCTGCCTGCACAGCCGTTTCGGCGGGCAGGCATTGCTCGGAATGACAGTTCAATTTTGGTAGGTATTGGAGGAGGAAAGCAGCGGGGCGCAAAGCGCCCCGCTGCTTTCCTCCTCCCCAATAAAAAACCATAATGTCATTCCGAATGTAGTACCGATAGCCATCGGTACGAAATGAGGAATCTCTTTGTTTTTAGGTGCTTCAATGGGTTAAATAGATACTAAAAAGGATATACATTCGATAACCCCTTTTTTATTAGAAAATATTTATTAAGTTTGACGCCGGATTATTAACAAATAAATCAGACATGAGCAAAAACAATTTCACAGAATTAACGCCCAATCCTCTGGTTGGGTTTATAGAAAAACCTTCAAAAGATTTCACCAAAAACGATTTGATAAGGTTTATCACAGAGAACGGGATCAAAATGGTTAATTTCAGATATGTAGGTGGCGACAACCGCCTGAAAACAATGAATATCTGCATCAACAACCTCAAACATCTCGACACCGTCCTATCCACCGGAGAGCGGGTGGATGGCTCCAGCCTGTTCTCGTATATCGAAGCTGGTTCAAGCGACCTGTATGTGATACCGCGGTTTCGCACGGCTTTTGTCGACCCTTTCAGCAGCATACCCACGCTTAACATATTATGTTCGTACTTCAATAAAGACGGCGAACCGCTGGCCTCCTCCCCGGAATATATTCTACACAAAGCACACACCGTGCTCAAACAGAAAACCGGCCTTACCTTCGAAACCATGGGTGAACTGGAATATTACCTGATCAGCGAAAAAGACGATCTTTTCAGGGCCAGCGACCAAAGAGGCTACCATGAATCTTCACCCTACAACAAATTTGAAGATTTTCGCACCGAAGCCCTGCAGGAAATTGTACGCTGCGGAGGCCTGGTAAAATATGCACATTCCGAAGTGGGTAATTTCTCTATCGATAATTTAGATTACGAACAGGATGAAATAGAATTTTTGCCTGTAGATGTTGAGGATTCGGCCGATCAATTGATCATTGCCAAATGGATACTCAGAAACCTTGCCTACAAATACGGCGTCAATATCACTTTTGCACCCAAAATTACCGTCGGGAAAGCCGGTAGTGGCATGCACATACACACCCGTCTGATGAAAGACGGACACAATGTAATGGTGGGCAATCATGGCATCAGCGACACTGCAAGAAATGCCATTGCCGGATATTTGTCATTAGCGCCTTCCCTCACCGCTTTTGGTAATACGAATCCTACCTCATATTTCCGCCTTGTGCCGCATCAGGAAGCACCGACCAATATTTGCTGGGGCGACAGAAACCGTTCCGTGCTGGTCAGGGTGCCTTTGGGGTGGAGCGGCGCCAATGATATGATAAAAAAGGCAAACCCGCTGGAGGCCGTGCCAACCGATGATTATACCGACAAACAAACCGTTGAGTTCCGCTGCCCCGATGGTTCTGCCGATATTTATTTGCTGCTTGCAGGCTTGACCGTTGCTGCCAGACATGGCTTAGAGATGGAAAACGGGCTGCAGTATGCCAAAGATACTTACGTGGATGTAAATATTTTTTCCGAAGAATTCAAAGAAAAATTACACAAACTCGACACGTTGCCGTTTTCATGCTGGGCCTCCGCAGAAATGCTCGAAAAACAGGCAGAGATTTACAAAAAATATGATGTTTTTTCGCAGAATATCATTGATGGTATTGTCCATAATCTGAAAAAATTTGATGACAGGGAATTGCGGACAAAACTAAAGGATAACAAAGAGGAAATGCTTACCCTCGTTGAAAAATATTTCCACTGCGGCTGATGTTTTTTATAGCGCCATTAGTAGAATTCTTCTGATAAAATTTTATTTTTACTAACTTTGTTATTTCACTGTTTTACCTGATCTATGGCAGAAACACTCAAAGTGCTTTATGTTACTTATGACGGACTTACCGATCCGCTCGGCCAGTCACAGATAATCCCTTATCTGGCGGGATTGACGGGATACGGATATAAGATTCATATTCTGAGTTGTGAAAAGAAAAACCGCTTCGGGGAACAAAAGGATATGATCGCTGAATTGCTGGGTAAATCAAATATTACCTGGCATCCTATTCCATACACCCGTAAACCGCCCGTTTTATCGACTCTTTATGATATCTGCAAACTAAAGTCGTATGCCCGTAAACTCCATAAAAAACAAGGCTTTTCTATAGTTCATTGCCGTAGTTATATTGCGGCTTTTATCGGGCTGGATCTTAAAAAAAAAGGAGGCGTTAAATTTATTTTTGACATGCGCGGTTTTTGGGCTGACGAACGCGTAGAGGGTGGGCTCTGGAATATTAAAAATCCCGTTTATAAAACGATATACAACTATTTCAAGCGAAAAGAACAAAACTTTCTTATCCATGCTGATTTTGTGATCACCCTTACAGAAAGAGCCAAAACAGAGATCATAACTAATTTTAATCTGAAAGAAAGAACTCCGGAAATAGCTGTAACACCATGTTGTGCCGACACGGATTTTTTTTCCGAAAAAAATGTCGACGAAAAGGAAAAGAATTTGTTGTCGGATCAACTTAATATTAATTCAGGCGATCTGATAATTTCTTATTCAGGCTCCATCGGGACGTGGTATATGCTCAGTGAAATGCTTGATTTTTTTAAACGATTAACTGAAGCATACAAAAACGCCAAATTTTTATTTATCACACACGACGATCCCGCTAAAATATCAGATGCGGTGAATAAGAAAAATATTGATCCCGATCGGATAATGATCTTCAGTGCCCTACGTAAACAAATGCCTGTATTGCTTTCTTTGACTGACATCGCATTGTTTTTTATTATACCCGTTTACTCGAAAATGGCGTCTTCTCCTACAAAAATGGGAGAGATCATGAGCATGGGTATTCCTTTTATTACTAATAGCGGCGTGGGTGATGTCGATCCCTTTGTGGAAAGAACAGGTGCAGGATTTCTGGTCAAGAGCTTTACAGATGCTTCCTATGATGAGGTAATCGGAAAAATTCCTGAGCTGCTGAAACTAAGTCCCGAAAATATAAGAAATATGGCCATGGACGAATACTCCCTGCATCATGGTATCTGCGTTTATTACAATGTTTATAAGCGGCTTACCGCACCGCCCCAACCTTTGTTGTGATGATCTATTCCGAAAACTACGAAAAAAAGATCGGGTTTGACAAGATAAAAAATTTTATCGCTGAATTTTGCCTGAGCGATCTTGGCCGTGATCATCTGAGCCGCGTTGCTTTTTCAAATGTGTTTTCTGACATTCAGAATCAGTTGTATAACGTGGATGAGTTGAAAACAATTTTGACCACTGATGAGCCATTTCCTGCTGATGATTATTTCAATCTCATCCCTGAACTCAGGCGGCTTAGCACCCCGGGCACATTTATCGAAATTGATGAATTGATCAATTTACGACTTTCTTATGCTGCCATTCAGAATATCCTTAGGTATTTAAAGCAGCGGGAAGAAAGATATCCGAACCTTAACCATTTGGCTTCGGGAATAATGATTTACAGTGAAATAACGCGACGTATCGATCACATCTTAGATGAGAAAGGGCTTATCAGAGATGATGCTTCGGTCGAATTAAAAAAGATCCGCAACAGCCTTGTTTCTGTTCAGCTGCAGATCGACAAACGCACCCGGCAGATCTTACTTAGCCTGAAAAAAGACAGCATCATTCAGCAGGATATTGAAATGACCGTGAGGAACGGACGCTGTGTTATTCCCGTCGCAGCGTCGAACAAGAGAAAAATCAAAGGCTTTGTTCATGATGAATCTGCCACGGGGCAGACCGTTTTTATTGAGCCTGCCGAGATCTTCGAAATGAATAACAAACTCCGCGAACTTGAAAATGCCGAAAGAAAAGAAATTATTAAAATTCTGATCATTTTTACGGATTTTATCAGGCCGTATTTAGAGGATATGCTTTTGGGATATGAATTTCTCGGAGAAATAGATTTTATCAGGGCTAAAGCGCTTTTCTCCATAGAAACAAATTCTGTTAAGCCTGCTTTGGCTGAGACACCGGGCATCAACTGGTATACAGCCGTAAACCCATTATTGTATCTGCATTTAAAAGAAAAAAATAAAAAGGTCGTTCCATACGATATTCAGTTGAATGATGAACAGCGGATACTTGTGATTTCCGGCCCTAATGCCGGTGGAAAATCGGTTTGCCTGAAGACCATCGGGTTGTTGCAATATATGTTACAATGCGGGTTGCTGATTCCTGTAAAAGAAGGTTCTGAGGTAGGGATTTTTTCCGATATTTTTATCGAGATCGGCGATGAGCAATCTATCGAAAACGACCTCAGTACCTACAGTTCCCATTTGCTTAATTTGAAATTTTTTATTGAAAATGCCCGCAAGGACACCCTGTTTTTAATTGATGAATTCGGAAGCGGCACGGAGCCTGTGCTCGGCGGCGCTATTGCCGAAGCAACACTGGACGAACTGAAGAGGAAAAAATCTTTTGGCGCGGTAACCACACACTATTCAAACATCAAAGAATTTGCTGCGAGAACCGACGGCATTATAAACGCATCCATGCTGTTTGATACAAAAAAAATGTTGCCATTATTCAAACTGAACATGGGTACGCCCGGAAGTTCTTATGCGCTGGAGATAGCCGATAATATCGGATTTCCAAAATACATCACCGAAAAAGCAACAAACATCGCCGGAAAAGAGCAGATATCCTTTGAAAAACAGCTCAAGTTATTTGAAACCGATAAAGAAGATCTTGAAAAGCAGCAGGAAAAAGTAAAAATAGCGGATGAGTTTTTTTCGGAAATGATCGACAAATACCAGAAGTTGATAAATGATCTGGAATCCCAGAAAAGATCGATCCTCCTGGAAGCTCAGCAACAGGCGGCATTGCTGATTCAGAATGCAAATAAAACCATAGAAAATACCATCCGGCAAATAAAAGAGTATGGCGCGGAAAAAGAAAAAACCAAAAAGTTGAGAACCGAACTCAATGAATTAAAAGAAAAAATAATTTCTGATAATTTCGTCGACGAAATAGTGATCAAGCCTGCAAAATCACCAAAGCAAAAGCTGCGGATCAAAAATATCAAACCTGAAAAGAAATACATTATTCCCCAAAAAGGCAATTATGTGAGGATACCCGGGCAGAAAAAAATTGGTGAAATCGTTGACCTGATCAATGAACAGGCGCTGGTGGTGTTTGACAATATGAAAATTAAAATTTCTGTAACGCAATTAGAAGTCGTTGATCCATCCGAATATCAGGCATACATAAAAAAGAAAACCCAAACTCGTTTTTCAGAAATATCGGGAAACGTCAACGATAAAGTGGCGGATTTTAAAACCATACTTGACGTGCGCGGAAAAAGGGCAGAAGAGATAAGCGCCATTATTGAAAAATATATTGACGATGCATTACTGCTGAAAGTCTATCATGTCAG
>CAZMPB010000133.1:0-8808 GCA_964567775.1 uncultured Bacteroidales bacterium | reverse complement strand
GGGCTGGAGCCTCGTCTGGCAATCAAATTCGGGTTCAGAGACAAGTCCTCGATTAAAGCATCTTTTACAATGAACTACCAGTACATCCACATGGCTTCATATACCTCAGTATCACTGCCCACGGATATTTGGGTTCCCAGCACTTCGCTTGTAAGGCCACAGATCGGATATCAGTATTCTTTGGGATACTTCAGGAATTTCCATAATAACATGTGGGAAACCTCACTTGAGGTCTATTACAAGGACATGCGCAACCAGATCGAATTCAAGGAGGGTGTTTCTGCCGTTGACAATCTTAAAAATAATACGGACAACAATTTCACGTTTGGCAGAGGCTGGTCTTATGGCGCTGAACTTTTCATTAAAAAAAATGTTGGAAAAACCACCGGATGGATTGGCTATACACTATCATGGACACAGCGTAAATTCCCTGAAATCAATGGAGGTAACACTTACCCTGCAAAATACGACCGGCGACATGATATTTCTATCGTGATCACACAACAACTTGGTAAACGATGGTCAATATCAGGAGTTTGGGTCTATGCAACAGGAAATGCCATGACACTGCCACTATCTAGGTATTTTCTATCAGGAAGCATTGTGAATGAATACAGTTCCCGTAATGCTTTCCGCATGCCTGCATACCACCGCCTTGATATTTCTGCCACCTTTTCAAGCAAGGACAAGCCCGGAAAAAAATTTCACTGGGACCTGAACTTCGGCGTTTACAACGTATATAGCCGCATGAACCCATACTATATCTATTTCGAAACGACCGGTGACATAACGACACTTAACCTAAAAACGGTTGCTAAACAGGTATCTCTGTTCCCGATAATTCCCTCTGTAACCTGGAATTTTAAATTTTAATGCTATGAGAACAACCCACTATATATCTCTGTTATTCATTCTGACCAGCACTTTCGGATTTTTTTCCTGCGAGAAAGAAATTACCGTTGACCTGCCGAAAGAATCTCCAAAAATTGTTATTGAAGGCTATATCGAGAATGGCAAGACCGCCACAGTGTCCATCACAAAAAGTGCCCCCTACTTCGATCCTATAGACTCCCTGACATTGATTAATTCGATGGTAACAAGCGCTTTGGTCATTGTCAGTGACGGAGCAGTTTCAGATACTCTTCATAAAGATACGGTAATCGGCCTCCCTCCTATTATTTACGTAGGGAAAACAATAATTGGAGAACCCGGAAAAACATATTATCTAACTGTAGAAGTTGATGGGCAGACCTATACATCACAGACCACAATCCAACACCCCGTAGCCTTTGATTCGATCTGGTTCAAAATGGCGAATAACAATGATACAATAGGTGATATTTATGCTATAGGTACCGACAATGGAAATGAATACAATTATTACAGGGTGTTCACCATGAACACCAACATTGACTACACTTTTGTCCCTATATTTGAATCGGTATGGGAGGATAAATTCTTCAACGGACTGACATTTACCATACAATTGTATCATGGCATGGCAAGTAACCTGACAGAGATGTTTGCCGATGACGGTGGCCGCGGCGCTCGTTATAAAATAGGTGACAAAGTGATCACCAAATTATGCACCATGGATTATGACAGTTATAAATTCTGGTCTTCAGCCGAATCAGAGATTGTTTACGGGGCAAACCCCTTTATGACCACAACCAGCGTCCCGACGAATATCAAAGGGGGAGCTATAGGCTGCTGGACAGGATATTGCGCTACTTATGACTCAATAATATGCACACCATAAAACCATAAAAGAAGAAATATGACTGAAGAAACAGAAAAAGTAAAAGTACTTATTATTGGCTCCGGACCTGCAGGATATACAGCAGCCATTTATGCAGCACGTGCTGATCTTAAACCAGTTTTATACCAGGGCATGCAACCCGGAGGACAACTCACCACAACCACTGATGTTGAAAACTTCCCCGGCTATCCGGATGGTGTTGACGGGTTTCAAATGATGGAAGACCTGCGTAAGCAAGCCGAACGCTTTGGAACTGATAACCGTTGGGGAGTGATCACTAGTGTTGATTTTTCTTCACGCCCATTCAGGGTTGTTGCCGATGAGGCCAAGACCATTCTGGCCGATACGGTGATCATTGCTACAGGCGCTTCTGCAAAATATCTCGGGTTAGAAACCGAGCAAAAATATAGAGGTTATGGTGTTTCTGCTTGTGCAACCTGCGACGGTTTCTTTTTCAAAGGCAAGGATGTCGCTATTGTCGGAGGCGGAGACACAGCGGCAGAAGAAGCTACGTATCTGGCAAACCTGTGCAGGAAAGTATACATGATCCATAGACGAAAAGAACTGCGTGCATCAAAAGCCATGCAGAATAAAGTTTTCACCACTTCAAACATTGAGAAACTTTTTGGTTATGTTCCTATGGAAATAACAGGTGAGAAAAACGTAGAAGGATTGGTTATCAAAAATGTTGAAACCGGCGAACTTCAAAACCTGACTATTGACGGGCTCTTCGTGGCAATAGGACACTCTCCTAACTCGGAGATTTTCAAGGGTCAGCTTGATATGGATGAAACAGGCTATATCAAAACCATCCCGGGGACAACACAGACAAGTGTTAAAGGAGTATTTGCTGCCGGCGATGTGCAGGATCGCGTTTTCCGCCAGGCAACAACTGCTGCCGGAACAGGATGTATGGCGGCAATAGAAGCTGAGCGTTTCCTGTCTTTAGGAGAATGATTATTCCATAGCAAAAGACACGATACCTTTGCAGTTTTTTTGATGTAAAAGGCTTTTCTTAAAAGTTCTTATTTGATTTTGGAAGTTGCAAGCTGTTCAGCCAGTTGTAACGCATTGTACAAATTGACAACACCGCCGGTAACAGACAATGTGCTGAAATATACTTTCGAACTTTTGTCGCCATGCTCTGTAGGTTTCTGAACCATTATATCAGGTTTCACTACTGATTTCATGATAATATCCTTCACTTCATGAGCGGTAAGTTGCGGATAATAACTCCTGATAACAGCGGCTACCCCTGCAACAATAGGGCTTGCCATGGATGTGCCGCTTGCCGTTTCATAACCATTACCCGGTTTTAATCCCCACAGGTCAACGCCCGGGGCAAAAACTTCCACCGATTTTTGTCCGTAATTGGAAAAACCTGCGACAAGGTCTTCGTTATCCTTCATAGAGCTTGCACCTACGGTGAGCCAATTATTGGTAAGCGGGGTGCCATCAGGGCCAATATTCGTAGGGAAATTATCGGTAACGTCATTATCTTCAGCATCATTGCCTGCTGCATGAACCAGCAACACATCATATTTTTCAGCTAAGGGCAACACCTCATCCACAAATTTCTTCTGTGGAGAGAATGCTTTGCCAAAACTCATATTGATGACCTTTGCCCCGTTTTCTATGGCATATCGTATTCCGTTCGCTACATCTTTATCGCGCTCATCACCATCGGGAACAACACGGACAATCATTAGTTTCACATTTGATGCTATTCCATCCGCGCCTATACCATTATTGCGTATAGCCCCAATCTCGCCGGCTACAAAAGTCCCATGACCGGGGTCAGGACCAATAACATCATTATTACCATATATGTGGTTACTATTGTCAGTGTAATCATCCCCAACAATTACCCTGGGATTGAAATCCGGGTTGTAATGATAAGTAAGATCATTGTTTACCTCCTTTGCGTATTCTGTTAGATCACTTGCCTTAACACCAAACATAAGCCAAATCATCAGTTGCTCAGCACTTGCCGGCACATTGGAAGGTGCTTTGTTCAGTTTTTTAAGGTCTTTCAAAGTATAATCACTCTTTTTCAGGTATGCTTTTACCGTACTGTCAGCAACCTTAAGCTTCAGGCCGGTTTTCATCAGCCCTGTGTCAGCAAGGGCTTCATCATACTTTTTATTATAAGTGTCTTTTACTTTTACATATAAGTTAAACTCCTTTTTATCAGTTACTTTGGAGGGATCGGCATCTCTGTATTTTGCATCCAGAATTTTAAATAAGCGGGTCACTTCAAAATTATCCTGATCAACATTTTCGCCCTTTTTATTACCGATAAAATTCCAGCCATGAATATCATCTATATAACCGTTGTGATCATCGTCGATACCATTCCCTGCAATCTCTCCCGGGTTGGTCCAGATATTTGCTTTCAGATCGACATGGTTTATGTCAGTACCGCCATCAATAACCGCAACAATTACCGGTTGTGAGGTTTTATTTTTCAGCAGTTCTTTATATGCTTTCTCGGTGCTGACACCGAAAATTTTATTCGATTTAAGGTCTTTGTTGTGCCAGTTTACAAATTTCTTCTCACTTTTGCTCTGAGCAAATGTTGCAGAAAAAATAACAGCTGAAATTATCAGCAGAAAAATCTTCTTCATTTTGTTTAGTATTTGATAAAATTTTTTATTAATAACGGGATGCAATAATATATATTATGTGCCAGATGGCAATGAAAAGAGGACTACAATATTTTGAAAAACTGTTTATAGTAGGAGATCTTCCTAAAAAAGATATCAATCTTGATTAAAAATCCTAACAATTCAGAATAGATACACAATTGCCTGCTCCGCAGAAATGTAATAATTTTTCTGTCAATATTTACAAACAAAGAAATGTTGCAAAATAGCAGTATTACTCGAAGAGCCCGGTAATTCAAAACAAAATTGGATTTTTCAGGTTTTCACATCCCGATTTTTCCTATTTTTACAGAAATTATTCTGAAAACTGAAACGGGTATTAATCATACAGACAGCATCCATAGGCGATGTAATTCTTGCCACACCGCTTATTGAGAGTTTTGCAGTTTATGAGTCTGAGACCAAGATCGATTTCTTATGCCGTAAAGGATGTGAATCTTTGTTCAAAGGCCATCCACATGTTCATGAACTGCTTGTCTGGGATAAATCCTCAAATAAATACGGCCGTCTTTTCAGATTGCTGAAACAGATCAGGAAAAACAAGTATGATTATGTATTCAATTTGCATCGGTTTGCTTCCACCGGGTTTCTTACAATACTCTCCAAAGCCAACTGCAAAGTAGGTTTCGATAAAAATCCTTTTTCTTTCCTCTTCAATGAAAAAGTTAGGCATATCATCGGCACAGGAACAAATCTGCACGAGTCTGACCGTAACCTGATGCTTCTGGAAGATATTGTCAGGCAGGAAAATATAATCAGGCTGTACCCTTCTGTTGATGACTTTAAAAATGTAAGCGGCTTTAAACAGAAACCCTATATATGCATCGCTCCTGCTTCGCTTTGGGAAACAAAAAAATATCCTGAAATAAAATGGATCGAATTTATAAACTCATTACCAGAAGGGATAACCACATACTTAATTGGTTCTCTTGACGATACAGAGTTGTGTAACAATATTGTCCGGAGAAGCGTTAAAACAAGCGTTTGCAGTTTAGCCGGACAGTTGAGCATATTACAAACTGCCGCTTTATTAAAAGATGCTGAAATGAATTTCACCAATGACTCTGCACCCCTCCACCTTGCATCGGCAGTAAATGCTCCTGTCGCAGCAATTTTTTGTTCTACGATGCCTTCATTCGGGTTCGGACCAAAATCTGAAAAGTTTTTCATTATTGAAACGACTGAAAAGCTGGCATGCAGACCATGTGGAATTCACGGGCTTAAATCATGTCCTGAGAAACATTTCAAATGTGCGACTACTATTACAAACAACCAACTATTATCGTGCTTTAATTCATGACACAAGATATTTTAAAATCGTATGAGATCATTAAAAAAGGCGGCGTGATCCTTTATCCAACCGATACCGTCTGGGGAATTGGCTGTGATGCTACCAATACCAAGGCTATTGATAGAATCTTTACTATCAAAAAACGTCCTTCCACAAAAAGTTTCATTATTTTGCTGGACCTGCCGGAGAAATTATTTTTATATGTGGATGACATTCCTGAGATCGCTTTTGACTTTATTAATAGTATCAAGACTCCCCTCACCATTGTCTACCCTATTTCAAAGAATCTTCCAAAAAACCTTGTTGCTGAAGACGGGAGCATCGCTATCAGAATTGTCCGCGATGAATTCTGCTCAAAGCTAATCAGTATGATGAACGCACCTTTGGTCTCCACATCAGCAAATTTCGCAGGAGAGCCCACCCCGCTTATATTCAGCAAAATCCGCAAAGAGATTATTGATCAGGTTGATTATGCCGTTAATCTCAACAGGACTCGCATCAAGGAAGTGAAATCATCTACAGTCATCAGGTTTAACCATAAAGGTGAATACGAAATTGTCCGCTCCTGAACGATCTTTTTTTGTATTTTTGTGATTATCCCCTAACAGTCAGCTTTGAAGGAACATTTACAGCATCCGGTTTTTGATATCATCTCGGATATTGCTTACACAAATAATCTGCAGGTCTTTGTTATCGGAGGTTTTGTTCGTGACAGCCTTCTGAAACGGCCGTGCAAGGATATCGACATTGTTGTAAAAGGTAGCGGTATTCGGCTGGCACAGCAGGTTGCAGAAGCTATTGATACAGGTTCTCATGTTACCATATACCGCAACTTTGGAACGGCCATGCTGCGTTTCAATGATTGGAACATAGAATTTGTCGGTGCGCGTAAGGAATCATACCGGGCTGATTCAAGAAAACCCGCTGTTGAAGAAGGCACGCTGGAGGATGATCAGAACAGGCGTGATTTCACTATCAATGCGATGGCCATCAGCCTGCATAAGCACAACTATGGGGAGCTTATTGATCCGTTCGGAGGCCTCGGCGACCTGAAGAAGCGCGTGATAAGAACACCGCTGGATCCCGACATCACTTTCTCTGACGACCCTTTGCGGATGATGCGTGCCATACGTTTTGCCACACAACTGAATTTTTCCATTATCCCTGAAACCTATGAGGCGATTTACCGGAACAGGGAACGCATTGGTATTATTTCAAAAGAACGGATCACAGACGAGCTGAATAAAATTATTATGTCGCCGGTGCCTTCCACAGGGTTTATACACATGGACAAAACCGGATTGCTGGGTTTGATTTTCCCGCAGTTTTCAGCCCTCAAAGGTATTGAGGTGATAAATAATATCGGCCACAAGGATAATTTTTTTCATACCCTGAAAGTAGTTGACAAAATCGCTATGAACAGTGACAACCTGTGGTTACGTTGGGCTGCATTGCTTCATGACATTGGCAAACCTGAAACAAAAAAATTCACACCGGAAAGCGGATGGTCATTCCATGGACATGAGACCAGGGGTTCTCACATGGTAGCCGAAATATTTAAAATGTTCCGCCTGCCGCTCAACGAAAAAATGAAATATGTGCAGAACCTTGTTTTCCTGCACCTCAGGCCCATAGCACTTGCCGAAGATGTTGTCACAGATTCCGCAGTCAGGCGGTTATTGTTCGAAGCCCGAGACAGCATAGATGACCTCATGCTCCTTTGCGAAGCCGATATAACCTCCAAAAATATTCAGAAAGTAGAGCGTTTTCTCAAAAATTTTGAAATTGTCCGCACAAAGCTGAAAGAAACGGAAGAAAAAGACCGGTTGCGAAACTGGCAGCCTCCGATCTCCGGAGAAATGATCATGGAGACCTTCGGACTAAGTCCTTGCCGCGAAGTTGGCTTGATAAAGAACGCTATTCGTGAAGCTATTCTTGACGGCAAAATCGGCAATAATTTTAATGAAGCATATCTGTTCATGCTGAAGGAAGCCGAAAAACTCGGGTTGAAAAAAAGTAAAAATTAGATATATGGGCGTGCAAACGTTTTGGTTGTGGAGAAGCGGTGTAAAAGCGGGGAAAATAATGAATCCTTCAAAGAAGAATAAGAAATTACTAAAACTGCGAACTTTTGTCTTTTACGAGCTGGCAGAAATCAAATTTATGTAGGATTCTGAGGCAATATAAGCCTTGCAGGGAAGGTATGACAAACTTGTGTATAAGGTTTGTGTTATCTGTATCAAATCTGAATCAGGAATTACCTTTTGAGCTCCAACACTTTCCATTAAAAGCTTAAATTCCTGATATTTTGACCAAGAGCTTTTAGATAATTCACGGCGAAAAATATTTACTTCACTGAGTGAAAGGCCTGTAATTTTTTTTACGATAAGCATCCATTCTTCCTGAAAAAGAATGGCATTATAGACATTGTCTGTTTTTAAAAATGAATATTTTTCGGAAAGGGATTTGTACGAATTACAGGCAAATTCGTAAAACCAGAAATCTTTGAGGCCAAAAGCTGATTTCAGAGCATAATCATCTATGAAACTTTTGAAATCATTGATTGTTGAAACGGAGTTAATATCAAATTCCTTTTTTATGGCTAATCTTGAAAGGCCCTTATATGTGTACTTCTTATTATGATCAATGCTGTCAAGCCTTTTATCATATATAATTTCGATGTTGTTATTTTGCAATACGGACTTTGAAATTTTATTTCCTCTCAGGAATTCATTGAGTTTTTGATAAGATACTTTGTCGAGCAAAATACCAAAATACGGTTTTGGGAAAAGGTTTCTTTCGGAAAGTAGTCCATACTCCAATGGGTTGATACGTGTCAGCCCGATTTTATGTGCGCAAAGCAAGCTGTTTGTAGTGCCAGAAGCGTATCCCAAAGAGAGTTTGTTTACTTTGAGAAAGGCTGCAATACGCTGAACAATTTCAAAGGATTCCTCTGCTCCAAGGACCTTAATAATTGACAATTCAGATTTTATTAACGAAGAATAGGATGATTTTTTTTCTGACATTTTTTTAAAGCGTTTTGGCTCTATTCTAAAATGTAGTTGATAAATTTATTCCTTAATTACTATTGC
>CAZMPB010000132.1:0-8898 GCA_964567775.1 uncultured Bacteroidales bacterium | reverse complement strand
GTTTGCAGAGATTATATAGTTATCAACAATTTATGTAGAATTGAACAGCCCTGCAGATTTATCTCAATTCCTTTTGATGTCTCATAAATATATTGTACTTTTGCACCCCAAATTAATTTTTTTAATCAACTTAATTATTAACCCCTGTCTGTGAGTGAATTACAGGCATACAAAGAAAAAAAACATTACATGACCGAAGAAACAAATTTGAACGATCAGGAAAACGTTCAGGAAAATCAGGAACCACAGGAAAATCAGGTAGAAACCAATGTTGATGCGAATGCACAGGAAACACCTGCAGCAGAAGTGGAAACCACTGAAGTAACTGAAAAAGCAGAAACAGCCGTCGCAGAAGCAACTGCACCTGTTGCTGCAGAAGAAAAGATCGCTGAGAAGCCTCAGAGAATTGTGAAACCTGCTGTGGATGATTTTGATTGGGAAACTATCGGAAAAAAACACGATAATTATTCCGGCAAAGAACGCAAACAACTCGAAGACATTTATGACAAGACCTTAAGCTCCATTGTTGAACAACAGGTTGTTGAAGGTACCATCGTGGGTATGAATAACAGGGAAGTTGTGGTGAACATTGGCTTTAAATCTGATGCTGTTGTCAGCCTTAACGAATTCAGGGATATCCCCGACATGAAAGTTGGAGATAAAGTGGATGTATATGTCGAAAGTCAGGAAAACCTTACCGGACAGCTGATACTTTCTCACAAAAAAGCTAAATTACTCAAAGCATGGGATCGCGTGAATGAAGCCCTCGAAAAAGATGAGATCATCACAGGCTATGTTAAATGCCGTACCAAAGGCGGGCTTATTGTAGACGTATTTGGCATCGAAGCATTCTTACCCGGTTCACAGATCGATGTGAAACCAATTCGCGATTATGATATTTTCGTAGGCAAGAATATGGAATTTAAAGTGGTGAAAGTGAACAACGAATTCAAAAACGTTGTTGTTTCTCACAAAGCCCTTATTGAAGACGAACTCGAACAACAGAAATCACAGATCATTGCAAAACTCGAAAAAGGACAGGTACTCGAAGGTATCGTTAAAAACATCACTTCTTACGGCGTATTTATCGATCTTGGCGGTGTTGACGGCCTTATTCATATTACCGACCTGTCATGGGGACGTATCAATCATCCGGAAGAAATTGTAACATTAGATGAAAAGATACAGGTAGTAATTCTTGATTTCGACGAAGGCAAAAAACGTATTGCTTTAGGCTTGAAACAGCTTACACCTCATCCTTGGGAATCGCTGGATGCTAACCTGAAAGTTGGCGACAAAGTAAAAGGAAAAGTTGTCGTTATCGCTGACTATGGCGCTTTTATCGAAATTGCAAAAGGCGTTGAAGGTCTTATCCACGTTTCTGAAATGTCATGGTCACAGCATTTAAGAACAGCTCACGATTTTCTGAAAGTCAATGACGAAATAGAAGCTGTAATTCTTACCTTAGACCGCGAAGAACGTAAAATGTCGCTCGGTATAAAACAACTGATTCCTGATCCATGGACCAATATCGGTGAAAGATACCCGGTACATTCAAAACACGAAGCTATCGTCCGCAACTTTACCAACTTCGGTATATTTGTTGAACTCGAAGAAGGCGTTGATGGCCTGATCCACATTTCTGACCTTTCATGGTCGAAGAAGATCAAACACCCGGCTGAGTTTACAAAAATTGGTGAGAAGATCGAAGTTGTTGTACTGGAAGTCGACACCGAAAACCGCCGTTTGAGCTTAGGTCACAAACAATTAGAAGAAAATCCGTGGGATATCTTCGAATCAGTTTTTATGGTTGACAGTATTCACAAAGGAACCATCGTAAACGCTAATGACAAGGGCGCTATTATCTCTCTGCCTTATGGTGTGGAAGGTTTTGCCCCGGCACGACACCTGATAAAAGAAGATAACACGAATGCGCGTACTGATGAAACCATTGATTTTAAAGTGATCGAATTTTCGAAAGAAAATAAGAAGATACTTGTTTCACATACCAGGATATGGCAGGATGCTATCAATGCTGAAAAAATAAAGGAAGCTGCCGACAAGAAATCTAAAGATACCACTGCGAAGAAAGTTGTTAAAAAGATCAAGGACAACCTTGAAAAGACAACCCTTGGCGATATCGAGGCTCTTGCCAACCTGAAATCCGATATGGAACAGACGGAACGCGATAACTTCGAAAAGAAATACAAGGAAAAACAAACTAAAAAAGCTGAGAAAAAAGCAGAAGAGCCAAAAGACGAGACGAAAGAAGCTGATGGCGAAATAAAATTTGAAGACTAAAAATTGTTTTTCACTATAATGGAAAAGCCGGTTCGTGTGAGCCGGCTTTTTTATTTTATATAGCAGAATGGCATAGCCTTGATAAATGCTGTTTGTTAGGATTTCAACTCCTGAAGAGCAAGCCTGCTAATGAATAACAATTAACTTTTGTGTCCATATGGTCTGGTTTTCTGACAATACTTTCAGGAAATAAGTCCCAGCGGCAAGTTCTTTGGTATTAACCTGAAAAGTATTATTGTCAGGTTGCTGCAGGCCGGAAACTACGATATTTCCGTAAATATCCATAATGCTGAATGAACAATTATTCATGCCGGAAAGAACAATAGTTACCTGATCACCGGCCGGGTTGGGGTAAACGCTTATCTGGCCAGTATTGCCGATCTCCCCGTCAGAAGTTATCATGCTGCTCGAAAGCACAGCGATATCATCGATGTAAAACCCGTCGAAGTTATGGGTCTGGTCGCTGTGAAATTCAAATTTAATCTTTAGCGAGCCGCCAACGTAAGCATTCAGTGGAATTTCTTCCTGAAGCCAGTTTGGGAAAAAGCCATCATAAACCGGCTCTCCTTCTTCCTCATCGTCGGTACCATAAGCAGAATAACGCCCGCACAGTGGCTGCCAGGTATTTCCGTTATCTGATGAGGCAAAGACCTGTACCCAATCATAAGACTTTTCTGTTTCCCATTTTGCATTAAAAACAAGGTAAGCACTGACAGCAGTCGATAAATCAATCGCATTTGTCAGTTCTAAAGACGATGTCTGAAGCAGCCCGTAATTTCCTACAGGCGATTCTGTAAAACAAGATGGGGAAGAAGCATAGGTGGCGGATGAAACAGCAAAGTCGTTGGCCGTCCAGTTAATAAGATTGTTGGCAGGATCGTACAATAAAGTATCGAATATACAGAATATTTTGGTGATGGTATCTTTCCACGTATAACTGCCATTACTGATATCCAGGGAGAAAGTTACCGGTGTTCCCTGGGCGATGGTGGGATTTAAAATAAAAGAAACATCATCATATCTTTTTTCACGTGTCTGCATAACATTGAAGATGGCAGGGGCTCCTATGCTGATGATATCAGGTGACAGAGACGTAATGCTAACGGTGAAATCTGCAGGAACATTTAGCCCGAGGCAATACACTTCTACCGGAATATCAACGGTAGTGCCAGAAATATAGGTAGGGGAGATGTCGTTAACAAGAGCAAATTTGCACCCCAGTTTTGCAAAGCGCAGGTTCATATCCACGGAATTTCTGCACAACGCTTCAATGTTTGCTGTTGCCGGCCAGAAACCATCGCCGGAACTACCAACTTCGGCGGTAAACGAAAATATTGTATTTTTTGCCGTGGTGTCGCCATAGCCCCAATCATCGGCATCGCCGTTGCTGTTGTAACCATAGGTCTGATCACAGGTGCCGTAACGGTAATGGCTTTCAATGGTCAGATAGCGCGAAAATTCTTCAAATAAGGTTGAATCATTGGTCAAAATTGATTCATAATTCCATGGATAAATCAGGAAATTTCCCCACGAATGCCAGTTCATGTCAAGTAAAAAATCATGTGCTTCGATGAATGATCTCATGGTTTGGCTTTCCGGTTCGGAAAAAGCCGCCGTGCCCCGGTACCAGGGTGAGCTGCCGATGGGCTGTGAGCCTATGTTGTTATATCCCCACTGGTAGCCGTAGTTTCTGTTCAGGTCAACACCGTACGACAGCAGGCCGTTGTCCCTTCTGTTTTTGCGCCAGGTGCCGCCTCCGTTGGGGTCGTGTGTTTGATTATACGCATAGCCATCAGGATTGACAACAGGAACAAAATAAAATTCAAGGTTATCAATCAGGTATTTTATTTCGCTGTTTATATTATAGTTTTCCAGAAGATAATACATGAAAAATATCAGTTGCTGTAGTCCGCAAGGCTCGGAGGAATGATGCAACGAGGTGTACAAAACCTGTTTCTCGGGTTCATTTACATCAGGATTGTCAGAGATTTTTACCGAATAAATAGGGCGGTTTTCTATAGATAAGCCGATCTGCGATTTCACAGAGATCAGGTTGGGATACCATGCCCGCATAGAATCCAGTTGTGCAAGGGCTTCAGATAATGTGTAAAACCCACCCATCGATCCCAAACTGAAATGAGAGGGTGTCGCGTAGGTTTTTGGTGAGTCGCAGTTGTAGATAATATTTTTTAGTTCAGTCGCCGTGGAATTTTGATTTCTGCTTTTATAAAATTCCGTCAGGTCGGAAGCAACTACCTCGTATTGAATGCCTGACAATATTAATTTGCTCAGGTCGCTGCTGAGAATCTCTCCCTCAAAATACGACTTATGGCGGTATTGTCCATGAACCGGTGAAATACCTGCGGCTGCTAAGTGGTTATTGTCGCTGCACCATATTTTAACATGGGAAAGTGGTTCAGCCTGCTGGGCAAAACATAAATCAGCAATAAGGATTAATGCTATAAAAAAGTATCTTTTAAACATATTGGTATGAATATTTTTATGCCAAACAATGGCAGGCAAAGAATCGAAGCACAATAAAATAGTGGATTGTTTCAGCATCTTTATACTAATACATGGAATTACCATTTTTCTTCAGGTTGAATAAATAACCTATGGAGAAATTGATCGACGACAGGTAATCTTTTTTATAAATTTCCGGCGAGCGGTAATTGAGCAAACCCTGATGATAACTTACTCCTACAGTAAAATTATTGTTCAAGCGGTACGAAATTTCCGCCATCACGCCGAAATCAACCTTCCGTATGTTTTTATCTTTTTCAATTTTTGTGGTAACCGGTTCGTAGCATCCCGGGAACGAAGTGCTGATAATGGAACTGAAAAATGGAATGGTGTCAAGGCCTGTAAAGGATTCAATAAGAGGAAGGTGCTGCCTATACTCTTCTGTGGTTTTATTTGAAACAAGAAAAGAGACATAAGGCCCGGCGGAGATGTACAGCGATTTGTAGTTGAAGTTCGCCAGTACCGGAATTTTAATATAAGCAAGGTTCACAACGGCGCTGGTGGAGTTATATACATCATCATTGATATAGTCTGTAACCATTCCCAGCGTATCGAGTAAATCGTTAATATCCACACCAATGATACTCAGTAAAGGGTTGGCAGCCATTGTTTCTATAAAAGAAGTGGTATCAAATTTTTCGTATGTTTTTTTCTGTGAGGAAAACATGACTTCTGCCGAAAGAGAAAACCAGTCGTTGATTTTAGAGCTGCCAACAGCCCCGAAGTGATAGCCCGGGCTAAATAAATTGCCTTTCATATCCTGCTTTTCCAGCGGAATGATGTTCAGTCCTGCTTGTGCCCCGGCGCTGAATTTCTGCCCGCTCACCAAACAGGAAATGAATACCAATAGGATAACAATGCATACTATTCTTTTCATGATTTTCAATATTTTGTTTCGGTACAAAAGTAATAAAGCTTGTCATTGGTTGGGTAGGTTTTTATTTCAGCAATGCAATTTAGGAGGTTTAATCGGCCTAGTATGTGATCCAATTAAAAGTAGTAACTTAACCCTAAGGATTTATTAATTTTTTACGATGGCTTATTATTACAAATTATGTTATAAATAAAAGTATTGTCAAATGCAATAAAATGAAGGTTTTCAGTATTAATAATTTATTACTTATTTATACACTTTTATACACTGCATTTATTATCCATGAATACCATAAAGTTTACCAATAAGAACAATTTTTTTCTTACGACTCCCATTATTATCATCCCAATATTTTCGGGTCTTCACCTTTTAATGGAAAAGCGGGTTCGGGATAACCAAAATTATCCTTACATTTACCCTCAAATAATAAATGAGATGGAAAATATCCCTGTTATTATTAATGACAATCAGGACGAAAAGGAATAACAAACAAATTTCTTTATGGGACTAAGCATACATTACAGCGGTAGTTTTAATCCGGCAGCTTCTTTGCAGGAATTAATAGAAGAAGTCAGGGATATTGCACAGGTTTATCAATGGGAATGCAACATTTATGAAACAGCTTTCCCGGAGCAACATGATTACTCGGATTACAATGATAAAATATACGGCATTAGTTTTACACCGCCCGAATGTGAAACAGTAGCTATTGAATTTCTCTCCAACAAAAGGATGTGCACGGCAATAAATCTCAAGCTTTTTGGCAATTCAGAAAACGAAGATTATCAGAAATATCTGTATCAGGTTTCTGTAAAGACCCAATATGCCGGGCCTGCTGTACATATGCTCGTTGTTAATGTTTTCAGGTATCTGAACACAAAATATTTCCTGAACTTTAAAATGCTCGATGAAGGTAAATACTGGGAAACAAGCGACGAAACCGTTTTAAAAGGGATGTTTGACCGTTACAATAAATTGCTCAATATGTTTTGTGATGGCTTGGAATGTTTCCCTGTTAATGATGGCGAATCCCTCGAATCTTACTTCGAGCGGCTCATTGAGTACATCAACAAAAAAAGACAAACAGAATAATCTGATAAATTTTAATGCTGTATCAGCACCTTTCCGATGTATGTCTTGTTGTTGCTGATAATTTTAACAAAATAAAAGCCCTGTGCTAAATCTTTCACATCGGCTGTCAACTGCTTGTTCCGGCCTGATAAAGGCAGTAAGAATTGTTCCCCGGTCAGGTTATAAAAAGTGATAACCGCTTCCATATTTTCATAAGGCAGGTCGACTGTAATCATATCTGACGCAGGATTTGGGGAAATATTCAATTTGTTATCTGCGTCATTTTCGCTTACACCTACATATTCCACTGTTGAATAAGTGGCGGTCCATCCCTGATCCTGGCCGCTGCCATCCGTAGTAAACCTTAAATAAAGCCTGTTTCCGCTTACTGTAATGGTTGGCGGGATACTATGCCCTGAATATTGTCCGATAAGGGAATCTGTCGCATCATCGCCTTTGTAAATACGTAAGATGTCATGATCTTTCTCGGTGGCAAAAGAATTGAACAACAAAGTAATATGATCAGCAGTATCAGGAGCTATCAGCCATTCACAATCTGTGTCGTTCCAATAATAGGAGAAATTGCTGCCGTCGTTAAAAGATTTGTAAGCTGAGGTGAATTGTTTTTCACCTATACAATATGGATAATCATAAGGAGCAATATACATGACAGCAGCCTGTGCGGCCGTAAAATCGCCGTTGCCGGAGTTCAGGTTCGAAAGATAAAAATACCCGTTGGCCGACCCGCTCCATCCCCAGTTGAAATGAAAATAGCAGGAATCCTTGACCCCGTCACATACAAATGCATGTCCTCCGGCCGAACCGGAACCGCTGTAATAAACCGGCAACTGCATTTCAAGATTATCAATGATCATCTGGTTCCATTGATAATTATCGTAATCGCTTTTTTCGAGGTATTTCAAACGGTTGGAATAGCTGAAATGATTTTTTAGGGCTTCTTCAACATTGGAGGAACTGGCTCCTGAGCCTAAAGGCGAATAATTCATATTTACCGAAAGGCCGCAATGCGAAATCAATGTAGAAATAGATTCCCGGCTGTTGGCATTAAGAACATTGGTCATCGCGGCCCAGTCATAAGTTGTTTCTTCAAAGTTGGCGCCTAAGGTGCCAAAGTAAACATGGCTGTAGTAATGGCTGCCCGTGCCATGTTCAGGATATTTGTGATAATACATAATCTGGGCCATGGTAGTTGCCACGCAGCCGGCATAACATCTTCCACCCGGGCCTGAAGGGTATTCCGGGCAATGATAGTTGTATCCTGATCCCTGATCCCACCTGCTAGTAAGTAGGGGGGCGACCAGTGTTTTAGAACTGCTCTTATTCATGTTGCCGCTGGAAAGTTTTTCCCATGCATTTCGGATAGATTTCGAATTTTCAGATTGAGGGTCAGGAGATTTTTGAGATTCTGCAGCCTGCATATCGAGCCACCAGCGCATAGCAGGAGGTATGTCTGCCGGATTCAGGTTTGCTTCGTCAGAATATCCGATCACGGGATAAAATTCATCATCAGAAGGCACAATCACATATCCATTATTGCTGAAATTCACAATGTAATAGGTCAGAATATTTCCGGTAAAGTAATTTTCAGTGGAAACAACTTCAGGAATATCTTTCGTTGCGGCAGTTATATTTAATGCACTGTAATAAAAATTCCGCGCGGTATTGACTGCGGTGGCTTTATCTACATGTCTGGCAAATAATGCCTGTGATAAAATTGATACCCAAAAGAGTAAAAATATTTTTTTCATAAAGATTCGGATTTTAAATTGTAAAAATATGAAAATATTAATTGTGTCCTTGAATAATTAATTATCCTTTTTCAAACAAGCAGTGTTAATTAAATTATCTTATAGTGAATGCTATTGAATTATTTCAGGATGCTGAATTTAATAAGAACTTGCCTCAAAAGCACAATGTGCGATTTTGTGCATCCCAGCTTACCCTGAGGCGGGCCAACGCAGGTATGCACTAAGGTATTCAAAGATAGAGTCAAACAATTATGACTTTTGAAGCAGCCTCTTCCGATACGTCAAATTCAAGGAATTCTTTATAACTGAGCCCACTCCGAAAAGTACGATTTTTGAAAATCAGCTTGGCCCTTGCCTTAA
>CAZMPB010000131.1:0-8974 GCA_964567775.1 uncultured Bacteroidales bacterium | reverse complement strand
ACAAATATAACAAAGAATCACAAAACTGCCAAGATGCACTATCCCGCCACTGAAAGCAGCCGCCTGTTATGTGCCGTTCTTCTATTCTTCGTCTTCGTCAGGATCCTCATAGTTAAATTCAACTTTGCTTTGAATTACTATTTCATCAAGGATTTTGTTTAGATAACCTTGTTTAACAGCATCGCTAAATCTGTCATTCAGGGTCGGAATATTTATTACTTCTTCAATGCAGTCCATGTACTTGTCAACAATAGCTTTAATTGAATAGGTTTTACTTGCATTGTCTCTAATTTTCTTTAGCAAGTCTTCTGTTGACTCGGTTGATTTGATTACAAAAGTGATTGGGTACTTTTGGATTTTATCAATGTCGAGAAAGTATTTTTTAAAATCCAAAGTTTCTGTAACTTGAAAAAATCTACCAAGAGGTTTCATCACAAAGTCAATCCCTCCGTCATTTGCGTTAGTTCTTCCTGTCTTGTAAAGTTTCAAGTGCTCGGTATTAAGTTTCTCCATTTCAAAACCCCAAATGATTTGTTGGTCGTGATAGAAATATTTGAGAATGGAGTAGCATACGATTTCAAAAAGTCTTGCATCGACATTCGGAGCAAGTAACCCAATTACAAACTCCTCAATTTTTTTTGGAGTTGTTTTGCCAATCTCTTGTAATTCCTCACAAGACCTGACAAATCGTTGAAATGCATCCTGCTTTGTCTTAGCATATTCGTCAATAATTTCAATTATAGCATTTGAAATATTGAAGTTGGCTTTGCCAACTTTTACTTTTAAAAGGTTTTCATTTATCCAGTAACGGTTTGTTTCGTGATTGCGAAGAATTGGAATATACTCCGAACTTGGAAAATATTTTTGAAACTCCGAATTCATTCTATTGTTCAAGGCGTGATTTTGAAGCTTACTACCAAATGGGAGTTCTCTTTGTCTTGCGAAAAGTTTGTTGAACAATGCACCTTCATATTTTGAATAATCACCTTTTTTGTCGTAACCGTTGGTTATGTAGTCCTCTATGATGACATAGATTGCATAAAGGTTTGCGAAGCTTGAACGAGATTTTGAACCCTTGTTTGCAGAACGGGTTTTCTCATTTATGTATTGGACTAATTGGCTTTTATCAAAAATATCTTCAGCATCTTTGCCAAAGTGTTTTTCTAAAACCGATTTAATGTTTGCCGTGAACATATTTTCCATTAGGTTCATCAAATAATTTTAATGTATAAACATTAGATAACTTTTCAGTTTCAAATGTGCGAATTTCTTTTTGCAATTTTTCACCATTGAACTCTTTGGCTAATTGTAATCTTCGCAAACCGATTTTTACATACTCGTCTTGTAGTTCTATGCCAATGGAATTTCTTGCAAGTTCTTTTGCAACAAAGCAAGTTGTAAAAGTTCCCGAAAATGGGTCCATAACTATATCTCCTTCATTAGAACTTGCTTTGATAATTCTTTCAAGTAAAGCAATTGGTTTCTGTGTTGGATGATTTTCGTATTCGTCCATACGATAACGAACCCTTGCAAACTCCCAAACATTGCCAGGAACTTTCTCTGAATTATAGACTGTTGGTACGGCTTTACGATAGTCTATGAGTTTCCGTTTTGCTCCAGTTTTTGCTTCTACTAAAATGTCGTCAGTATTGAATGTATAGTTGTTCTTGTCCTTTACACAATACAAAATTGGTTCATACATTGAACCATAATATTTTTTTGCTTGAACGCCTGAACTGTCGTAATACCAAACAAGTCTTGAAAGTATGTCTAACTTTTTGCGAAGATAAATGTCGAAAAACGGCATAAACTGTGTCGCAGTCATTACATAGAAACTTCCGTTTGGTTTCAGTTTTTTAATACACAAGTCAAGCCACTCATAGCACCATTCAAGGTATGCTTCTTCCGTTTTCCATTTTTCAATGTGTCCGTTAAAGTTTTTACCGATGTTGTATGGTGGGTCTGCAAATATTAAGTCCACAGAGTTATCGGGTAGCGTTTTCAATGCTTCCAATGCGTCTCCGTGTATAATTTTATGTTGTTCGCTTCCTAATATTTTCATTGTCAAACTTAAATTTTAATTATTTCAAAGGTAGCAATAAAACTGTTCGACTATTTGTGTTTTTATCTATTTTTATTCACAAACTTTCAGTTTTCATACTAACCCTTAGAATGGCACATACCGTTTGTGTTGCGCCATTGGTGTTATTTTTACTATATATCAAGAGCTAGTGTTATCCATTTATTGCCCCATGGAACTATTAATAATCAATAAGTTAAATTTTCGTTTTTTCACTAATCCGTCAAAAAACATTTTTATAACTTTTTTTTGTTAATACTCTGCTTGTCTGGGTCGGTTCTGTTTCTTCCAATGACCGCTCTGTCGCGGTGGACTTTTAATTATTCAATTTCATCCAATCGACAATATTTTTATAAACTTCCGTTTTATTCAACTCGTTCAGCATTTCGTGCCGCCCCCGGGGATAAATTGTCAGAGAAATATTAGTAAAGCCTTTATTTTTCAGGAAGGAATACATTTTTTTCGGGCCTTTTGAAAAATCGCCTACAGGATCTTCCTCACCCGAAAAAATTAATACCGGGAGATTTTTATTGGTTTTTTGGTATAATCCCGGATGATGAATAAACTTGAGCAATCGGAACAATTCCCTGAAGAAAGAAGAAGTGGCTACCCAACCGCACAAATCATCCGCTGTATATTTTTTACAAATATTCACATCCCTGCTTAACCAGTCAAAAGGGGTTGTATTCGGTTTGAACTTTTTGTTATAAGCGCCAAATGACAAATTATCCAGAAGTTTGCTCTTATTCTTTTCACTTTTGAAGAGACACTGCATTTTTGCCACCATCAGCCCAAAACCAAGCAGCAATGCAGGATGCCAGGCCGTACCAGATATTATCAGCCCTGAAATCGTCTCAGGATATTTCTCCATATATGCCCGTGCATAAAACGATCCCATGCTGTGTCCAAGCAGGATAACAGGGATATTTTCATAAACCTGATGGATATGCCGGTTTAACGTGTTCATGTCATCAAGAATACTTTCCCAACTGTTCTTTCCCTGAATAAAACCAAGACTTTCAATAGCCTCAGCCGTTTTCCCGTGAGCTCTGTGGTCGTTCGCAAAAACCGCATAACCGGCAGACACCATGTGTTGGGCAAAATCGCCATATCTTGCAGCATGTTCGGCCATGCCATGCGAAACCTGAATAATACCTTTTATCGCTTGTTTTTCGTAGGGTAGCCACGCGTAAACAACTATTTCATAATTATCGGCTGCATTTAGTGTAAATGTTGCTGTTTTCATATTAAATATTAATAAGTATTCAAAAATCCTGCAAATAATAATAACTGGGCATTAATATAAGTTGCCATGATCCAGACATTGACCAACCGCATCGGCCCTTTAAAGGTTTCGAAAGCAAGAAGGGTATCTGAAACAATAAAAAACAAAGATCCGGCGAACTGTATAAAACTATACCTGTTGAAATTTCCTGTCATATTCATAAAACATAAAAAACCGACAGTAATCAACATAAAAATATATACAAGTACGGGGATTTTCATTTCGTTCAGCGACTTATACAATTTAAAAAAAACAAGCCCCCCTACAAAAAGAAAGACGATGGCCGCAGCCACCACCGGAACAGAAATACTTGCGGCATTCAGTTGACGGGTAGCGATGAAAATAATGTACAAAATGTGCATCACCAGAAAAAACACAAGTCCGCCGATAAAGAAAACCTTCTTTTTGGGCCAGATAAGAAAGACATCACCCAGAAAAGCAAAAAATAATGCGGCAACAAGTATCCATTCAATATTTACGGCATTTATCACATAATATATAGCCAGAACAGGCATCAGCAAAGGCTTGGTAAGGGGCACCCAATTAGTTTTGTTAAATCCCCATGCCATCAGGTTGCCCATAGCTGCATATACAAAAATAATCAACAGTACCAGATTGGCAAAAAGTTTGCCGTCCATAATTAATTTTTTGGCCAAACAAATATATTAATATTCGTTTAAAAATCAGGTTTTTGATTTCATTTTGATTAATTTTGTAATAATTAATGCTACGATAATATGACCAGGAAATGGTGCATGATATTTTTACTGATTATTTCCAACAGTTTCATGTGGCCTTTATTTTCACAGGTGGTAGTTATCAATGAGGTTTGCACCAGCCCTTCCGAAGGGGCCACGGGAAGTTCGATCAATGCAAATTCTTTATACAATATGAGCAGCAGCGAGCAGCCTCCCGAAAACCGCGAATGGATCGAACTATACAATCCACACCCTTGCAATAGTGTTGATATTAGTTGCTATACGCTTGCAGGCAATATGCTGCAATCAGACGGCACAGGCGATACGCCCAATTGGGGCGCATTTACTTTTCCTTCTGGAACTATTATCCCACCTTTAGGGTTTATCATTGTGGGTGGAAACAATTCACAGGTACCTCTGCTGGATTTCAACCTGACATATTACAGGCTGAATACTTTTGGAGTTCAGTATCTCGACGGCGATGAAACCCGGTGGTTCCTGCGCGATGAATATGGTTGGATAGCGCTTTACAACCCCGCAGGCAATGCTGTTGATGCTGTGTACTGGAATGCTTACGGGAACTCGTCTATTTTAAACAGCCAATTAGAATATTCACAGAATGTAGTTACCTCGACAACCTGCAACGGAACACAGTCCTTAGCTGCCGCGCGCAATATAGCGGGGATTGAATTTGTGGGCATGATCATGGCCGGCACCGATGTTTCCTTTCAGCGAATTATAGACGGAGGGCCTGCATGGCACAGCGGCCCCGTCACTCCTACTCCCCGCGCATGTAACGGCCCTTGTGTTCAGCCACCGGTATTGACAGCAGTGGTTGAAAATGAAAGTTGCGCCGGGAACGACGGAAGCATCAGCCTTACTATTCAGGACGGGCATTCAGGGCCTTATACCACCAACTGGCTACAACCTGCAGGTATACACACCAACATTCTCAATAATCTCAGCGAAGGCACTTACATCGCTCAGGTAGTGGATGCCTATAACTGTTTTATTGTTTATGATACGATCACTATCCTGGCTGATCCTGCGCCGACTGTTAACCTCAATAATATCATCAACGAATCGTGCAGTTCGAGTAACGGCTCGGTGACGGCAGTTGTCAATAACACAAACCCTCCGGTCAATTATCACTGGAGTATTACGGGATCCGGAAATACAGCTACCGTCAGCAACCTGCCTGCAGGGACATATTCTGTTACCATAACCGATAATCTTGGTTGTACAGATGCCGATACGGTTACGTTGGTAAATTTCCCTGGCCCGGAGATCAGCATGGACAGTATACATAACGAAATGTGCAGTTCTAACGACGGTGCGATCTTCACTTCGATAAACGGAGGCTCACAGCCTTTCAGTTTTGTCTGGAACTCTTCTCCTGTACAAACCGGACAAAACCTGACCGGTGTGCAAGCCGGAAACTATACGGTGACGATCACTGACGCATATAGCTGTACGGCCACTGCCAACGCTGTTATTACCAACACCCCTCCCCCTTCGGTAATAATAAGTAATATTCGGCCCGACACCTGCCGCAAAAAAACCGGGGCAGCAGAGGTCTCAGTCAACGGAGGGAACCCGCCGTACTTCTATATCTGGAGCGCCGACTCATCAAATCATTCAACGTTTATCACTAATCTTTCAGAAGGTACTTATTATGTATCGGTAACCGACAGTTTATGTACAAAAGTGGTTTCTTTTGTTATTCCACTCATTCCGGGGCCCAAAGCAGATTATGAATTATATCCGCTTGTCACTACTATTGACGATCCGACGTTCCGTTTCGGGAACTTGTCTACCGGCATTATCGATCATTGGCTTTGGGATTTCGGAGATAACAAGTTCTCGGATGAAATAAATCCTTATCATACATTTAATGCCGTAGGCAATTACAAAACTACGCTTACCGTTACCAATAACTCCGGATGTATCGACTCCGTGAGCAAAGAAGCTATTGTGATTGACAGGATCACCCTGTTTGTTCCGAACTGTTTTACACCTAATAATGATGGCGTGAATGACTACTTTATTATTGCCGGGCAAAACATCACGGATTTTGAATTGTTCATATACAACCGCTGGGGTGAATTGGTGTACAAGTCAACGAACATTAATCAATCCTGGGACGGAAAACACAAAGGCGTTGTTGTTCCTGAAGGAGTATATGGATGGGTATTAAATTATTCCGAAGATTGGGCAGGACTTTTCTATAGACCTCAAAGCGCTAAAGGCATCGTTACTGTTATCAAGTAATAAATCCTGATCAATTTATTCATCTGATGACTTGAAGTCATCGGATGAACATCAAAGTTTATTTATCTTCCTCCACATCAAAAAATTCATATACCGCCAGGTAAAATCTTTCAGTTTTGACTCTGAATGTCCGGAAAAGATTCTGTTCCAGTTGTTCAGCAGGCTGCGAGAGTCCACGAATTGTTCGGTGTCCAACACAGCAAGTTCACTGATGATATTTTTCATCTTGTCTTGCGATTGCATAAGCCATAATGTCTGAGGAGTGGAAAAGCCCAGCTTGTCGGAGCGCAGGTAAATATCCCCGGGAAGCACGTCACACATGGCTTCGCGCAATAAATACTTACTCCGGCCCTTATGAATTTTATAAACAGACGGTAATGAAAAAACATATTCTATCAGATCAATATCATCGGCAAAGGGTGTGCGTGATTCAACCGAATACTGCATCGAACAACGGTCTTCCCAGCGCAAAAGATTCCGCAGGTAGCCCTTGGTGAAAAAATCAAATAAAGAAGAATTCAGGTCATTACCGGTGTATCCGTTATTCAGTAACACTCCGGAAAAACCGGCGTCCAGCAGGTTTTTGCCGATAAATGAAAATTCCTTATGTTTATTCTTTATGAGCTTCGTTTCCAAAGTTGGTGGCAAAATATCGCTCAATATCACTTTTCCCATGGAGCGCAACATGATGCTGAAATTCAGAGGCGAGTGTTTCAGGCTTGCAATTTCCGAACTGAGGGTTTTTAAGCGAAACCGGCGGAGCAGCTCAAAATAATATGAAATATAAAAAGGCACATAGCCGGCAAAAAGTTCGTCGCCACCTTGCCCGTCGAGCAATATCGTGATGCCATTTTCGCGGGCAAGCTTCATGACAGAGCTCTGGGCATAGGTGCTGGCAGAAAACAAGGGCGAATCCTGGTAGTAAATAATATTTTCAAGTTCATCAAACAAGTTGCCGGCATCGCACTCGCATTTATGCCAGTTCAGTTGATGTTTGTTTACAACCTGTTCAGCCCACCTTGCCTCATTGAGACTCTCATCATCGCAGCCTGCAGTAAACGCATGCAGATTGCCACTCAGTTGCTTTAGAGGGTTTTGCGTATTGATCATTTGAGAAACACCGATAATACTGCTGCTGTCAATGCCACCGCTCAGGCAAAATCCCACATCCACGTCCGAACGGAGACGAAGTGATATTGCTGCGGTGATCTTTTCTTTGACCTGCTGAACTATTTTTTTTGACTCCTCAGCATCAAATTTTTCAGAGCTTTTGTTAAAAGACAGGTCATAATATCTTTTGATCTCAAACTGATTTTTTTTCAGGTCGTAAATAAAATAATGAGAGGGCATCAGTTCTTTGATGTTATTGTAAAAACCATTTTCGATATGCTCCACCCTGCTGTTTACAAGATAATCAAAAACAGCATCAGGGTTTATACCTGTATCTACAGGCAATTGCAACAAGGCTTTTTGCTCGGAGGCAAAAGCAAAAAATTGTTTTGATTCAACATAATAGAATGGCTTCACCCCAAAGCGGTCGCGGCATCCCATCAGAAAATCCGAATTCAGGTCGTACAACACAAACGACCACATACCGTTGAGTTTGTCGAGAAAGCGCATGCCCCAGTATTCATAGGCTTTGAGCATCACCTCTACATCACTCTTTGAAACAAAACGAACGGATTTTTTTTCCAGTTCTTCGCGTATCTCCCAATAATTATATATTTCACCGTTGAAGACCACCCATATCGTTTTATTATCATTACACATAGGCTGATGTCCTGCTGAAGACAGATCTATAACTGAAAGCCGCCTGTGTGCCATGCCCAGGGACACATCTCCGCCCACAGTATCTATAATATTTTTTGCGGCATAGGGAAGCTGCATTTCGCGTGATGCTGTCTGCGTATCCTTCCCGCCACATACATAAATATCATTTTTACCAAAACAGACATAACCCTCATCGTCAGGGCCACGGTGCTTGAGTCTATCGGCCATCTTTCGCAACGATGAAGCCACATCAGGTGCGGAAGGGTCGATTTTCAGGATGCCGGCAATACCGCACATAATCCGCTTTATTTGTCGTTAGCTTTTTCCCCGAGGAGGGGCACAAAACGAAAAGTGCCGTGTTCTTTGATGATCACTTCCCCGGTATCGGTCTTGGTTGCTGTTATCATCTTTTGAATGTCGCCGGCTCCTACAGGGATAACCATGATACCGTTGTTTTTCAGTTGTCCAAGCAACATTTCTGGAATATAGGGGGCGCCGGCAGTAACAATAATCTTATCGAAAGGTGCAAAAGCAGGCAGGCCCTTACAGCCATCCCCAAAAAAGAACTTTGGTTGATAACCGATAGAAGGCAAAAACAATTTTGTTTTCTGATACAGGCTTTTCTGGCGTTCTATCGTAAAAACCACCGAGCCAAGTTCGAGCAGAACGCATGCCTGGTAGCCAGATCCTGTCCCCACTTCGAGGATTTTTTCCCTTTTTTTTACCTGTAATAATTGAGTCTGAAATGCAACAGTATAAGGCTGGGAAATCGTCTGGCCGGCACCGATGGGAAAGGGCTTGTCTTCATAAGCATGATTCTGAAAAGTGGAATCAAGAAACAAATGACGAGGTATCTTATCAATAGCTTCA
>CAZMPB010000130.1:0-9020 GCA_964567775.1 uncultured Bacteroidales bacterium | reverse complement strand
GCATAAAATTAAATCGCTAATTATCAGATGGTAAACCGGAAGTTACATAAGAGAATCTTATTATTATTTACTGTTTGATATGGAAGCAATCTATATTCCTCAAAGGCTTTATTTATTAATTTAATATTAATATTTTGAAGAAACTCTATCTCTCTAATAGAAATGTTTTTATCAACAATATTCTGTAAACATCTAATATTAAAATCCGATAGAAATGTTATTTCTTTATTAATAGTTTGTCGAAAACTTTTTGAACCATTTTTTTTAAAATCATTAACCCAATTATTTATTGTTTCAAAATCCAATTCTAAATAACCCTCTAAATCACTCATTTTTACGAGCTTATTAACTATCATCTGACAAACAATGATTTTGAGTCCAGTATTACTTTTAATATCATGGTTAAAGTAGCAGAAATCATTAATATGATAATACAAATAGCATGAATCTCCATAAATTCTGCTGCATACACTTATTCTGTCATTAATAATATAATATTCAGATGGGATATTCTTTTTCATAAATTATAGAATTAAATTTTGTAAATCATCAAAATAATAAAAAATAATTGAGCATATAAAATGACTGATAATCGCACTATTGGTAACATGGTGCAAGCCGCATTTTTGCTGGGATTGATAAGGCTAAGGCTTCGCCTAAGCGCCATGATAATTAGGTGGCAAAAACGACGGCCTGCACCCGACCGTAATAATCGCTCTCCGTAATCAGCCCTTATTATTTGACGGATTCTACTGAAAATCATCATTTCAGCAAAAAAACTCAACTCCACCGATATTTCCCCTCTTTGTCCAGCTCCACCTTGTCGTTGTCTACCAGCCATCGGAGCACTTTTATCAGGTGATCTTCATTTATGGTTTCCACCTTAGCCAGAATTTCTTCAAGGTTCATAGCGTCTTCGTTCAATAAAGGCCTGATGATCTCTACGATGGAATCGAATTCAAACTCGCTGATGCCTATTTCATTGCGCTTGAGGCATACGTCGCAGATGCCGCATCGCTTGCTGTTTTTCTCGCCGAAATATCCCAGCAGGTATTGATTGCGGCATTTGGTGTTTCCTGCCACATATTCCGTCATGGCTTCGAGCCGCAACAGGGCGTTATCTTTAAGGGTTTTGTAGTTAAGGTCGGATATCATCAGTTCCTTGTCGTCGAGGCGTTCGCAGGTAAATGTCAGCTTGGGGAGGTTGCTGCGGGCTTCATAATACAGCACGTTCTGCTTGACCAGCTCATTAAGTGTTTTGACCACTGCCGCCGGATCGGTATTCATCTTTCGGGCGATCTCGTTTTCATCGATCTTGACGAAATCGTTGAAAGGCCCGCTGTACATTCGTAAAAGAAGTTTGATAAAAGGGTCGTACCTCGGGTTTGCCAACTGGAATTTGTACAAGGCCTTGTTGTCGGGAATAAAGTGCAGTTTCGAAGCATCATTGAAAGAGTCGGAAAGGCATATATACCCTTCTTTTTCCAGAAATTTTAATGAACTGAAAACGATGATATGCGAAAGGTTATAATGCTCACTGAATTCGTTGATATTAAATACATAGGTGGTATCGGCACCGGAACCCACAGCCAGTTGATAAAAATTGCCAAGGCAGTTATAGACCGTACGGATCATTTCTTTTTCGGGAAACGATGTTTCGAAATTCCTGATCGCATCTAAGATGTCGGCATTTTCGTAAAGCAGCACGGCAAAGGCTTTTTTCTGGTCCCGTCCGGCACGTCCTGCCTCCTGAAAATAGGCTTCTATGCAGTCGGGCAGGTCTAAGTGTACCACGAAACGCACGTCGGGCTTGTCAATGCCCATACCAAAAGCGTTGGTGCAAACCATCACCCTTTTGATCCCTTTTTGCCAGGCGGATTGTTTTTTATCCCTTAAGGCAGGCTCTATCCCGGCATGATAAAAATCAGCGCTGACATTGTTTTTGTTCAGGAAATCCGAAATGTCCCTTGTTTTCTTTCGGTTGCGGACATATACGATGCCCGAGCCTTTATTTTTGCCTGCAATTTTCAGGAGTGTCTGCAGTTTGTTTTCTTCTTTTTTTACAAAGTAGGAGAGGTTCTTTCGTTCAAAACTCGATTGTATCAGGTTGTTTTTGCGGAACAGCAGTTTCTTCTGTATATCAACGACTACTTCTGTTGTGGCTGTGGCAGTAAGTGCCAGAATGGGAACGCCCGGTAGATATTCGCGTATCTCGGCAATTTTCAGGTAGGGTGGTCTGAAATCGTAACCCCACTGCGAGATACAATGTGCCTCATCCACCGCGAAAAGGTTTACTTTCATGCGTTTCAGCCGTTCGCGGAAGAGGCTCGTGGCAAGACGTTCAGGTGAGAGGTACAGGAATTTCACTTCTTTATTGAAAACAGCATTGTCTAAAGCAATGTCTATCTCGTAACGGTTCATGCCTGAATAGACAGCGATGGCTTTGATGCCTCTCCGGTTCAGGTTATCCACCTGGTCTTTCATCAGGGCGATGAGCGGCGACACGACGATGCAAATGCCTTCTCTGTACATTGCAGGCACCTGGTAGCACAGCGATTTTCCGCCTCCCGTAGGCAGCAAGGCCAGCGTATCGTTGCCGTCGAGCACCGAGCGGATAATGTCCTCCTGCATCGGCCTGAAAGAAGAATATCCCCAGAATTTCGTAAGGATCTGCTGTATGGTCATCCCTGCTTTTTTTTTGCTAAGTTACAAAAAGTTATTATTCTATCAGGCAAATTATGTAACACATATATTAATCAATAGATAAAACGATAGAGAGAAGTATTTTTTTTATTATGATATTTCGGGCAAAGTCTGATAAATTTTATTATTTTGCAAGCTGAAATATAGAGAGATTTTCTTAACCATTGTTTCTGAAAAAATCTATGGGGAAAAAAAATAAAAAAAATTTCCAGCCTGCTAATACAGTCCGGCCATCTGTGCCGCAGAAAAATGCCGGTACGGAATTGAGTGCCACAAGCAGCCGTAAAAAAGAGATACTGTTTGCAGCCATCATCATGTTGATCACGCTAATCGTTTATATCCCTTCGCTTAGTAATGATTTTATCGTCAACTGGGACGATGGCGGCTATATTCACGAGCACGAGCTGGTTCACGAACTTTCGTGGGAAAATTTTAAAACCATTTTCAATCCCACCACTTTTTACAAAGGCAACTATCACCCGCTGACTACTTATTTTTATGCCTTAGAATATTCAATGGTCGGAGAGCATGCGCTGTTGTATCATATCAATAATTTGCTTTTTCACCTGCTCAATGTCTTACTGGTTTTTATATTTATCAAACTGATCTCAAAACGTATCGAAATTGCTGCTTTTGTTGGGCTGCTGTTTGGTATACATCCCATGCATGTTGAATCGGTGGCCTGGATATCCGAGCGTAAAGATGTTTTGTACACCTTCTTTTTTATGCTGTCGCTCATACAGTATTATTATTATTTCACCAAAAAGGAGCGGCGTCGAAAACATTATATTTTAGCCATGGTGTTTTTCTTTTTGTCTTTGTTGTCAAAGTCCGCGGCTGTGGCCTTGCCTGTAGCAATGTTTGTTGTGGATTATTACCTCAAACGTAAACTTGATCGTAAGCTCATACTTGAAAAACTTCCGTTTTTTGCGCTGTCCATTATAGTTGGCCTTCTTGCCGTTTTTTCACAATCTGAAAAAGGCGCCATACAAGATCTGACGCCTATGTTTAATCTGTTTGAACGCCTGTTCATCGTGTGCCATTCCACCATGACGTATCTCTGGAAACTCTTTGTGCCTGTCAAACTGGGAGCCATGTATCCCTACCCAAGCAAGTTAGACGGATGGTTTCCCCTGATCTATTATATCGCTCCATTTGTTGTTTTGCTCTTCATCGCATTGATCATCTTTTCAAAAAAATACGGGAGACATCATATTTTCGGAACTTTGTTTTTCTTTGTAACCATTGCTCTTGTAATACAGATCGTACCTGTCGGAGGAGCTTCTATGGCCGAACGTTACACCTATGTCCCCTATATCGGATTGTTCTTTATTCTGGGGAAGCTATATGATAATGGCATCCATAGCAAATCTGAAACGTTAAAACGCCTCAGGCCCTTGCTGCATATCATTGTCGCCCTTTTTGTGATCTTTTTTTCGGTGCTGACCTGGCAGCGTATCGGCAAGTGGAAGAACGGAGAAGTGCTGATGCGTGACCTGACACGTGTTTATCCTTATCTGCCTTTTGCCTACAACAATCTAGGGTACTTTTATTATCACTGGGAAAAGAACTATGACAAGGCGTTGAAAGAATACAGTATGGCGATCAAGATGGATTCGACATATTATCAGGCTTGGAGCAACAGGGGTGTGGTCTATAATAATCTGGAGAAACACGAAGAAGCTGTCCGTGATTTTACTGTTTGCCTGGGGCTGAATCCCGAGGACAATGACGGGCTGATCGGCATGGCTAATTCCTTGAGTGCGCTGCTGCGGTTTAATGAAGCGCTGCCTTTTTACGATCATTATTTACAAAAAAAACCTACAGATGCCAATGCCATCCTGAAAAGAGGAACTGCCTTCGTGCAGTTGGGCAGGTACAAAGAAGCCCTGGCCGATCTTGAAAAAAGCAAAGAACTCAAGCCCGACAATTACGAAGTATACTATTGGCTGGGCTTGTATTATTATAAAAACGGCCTGTATGCCGCAGCGCTCGAAAACCTTGATAAATCAGTCAGCCTGAACCAGAAAAAATCGGATATCTATTCGTGGCGAGGACTGGCACAATACAAAATGAAAAAGCTTGACGCCGCCATTGCCGACTATAATACTGCAATACAGATGA
Source organism: uncultured Bacteroidales bacterium (assembly GCA_964567775.1). Taxonomy (GTDB): domain Bacteria; phylum Bacteroidota; class Bacteroidia; order Bacteroidales; family CAIWKO01; genus CAIWKO01. The sequence goes on along the minus strand of CAZMPB010000130.1, from coordinate 4,193 downwards.
ATCCCAATGATGCCGCGGCTTATGTGAACCGGTCGGTGGCTAATTTTGATAAAGGTAATTATCTGCGGGCATGGGAAGACATCAATACCGCAGGGCGCATGAACTATCCTCTGGATAAGCCTTATTTTATGAAACTACAGGCTATCGTAAAAAAGTAGCCAAAATAGTCCAGTCGAATTGAAGCTTTTTTCTATAAGATCATGCCATTTTGTATACCATGGCATTGATGTTCATTCCTGCTCCAACGGATGCGAAAACAATGGTGTCGCCTTGATTTATTTGATGCGGTTCCAATTTGCCTTTCAGGATCAGATCGAATAAAGTAGGTAAGGTTGCAACTGAAGAATTACCCAGCCACGAAATGGACATGGGCATAATGCCTTCAGGCATATCTTTCATATCATACAGGCCATAGAGCCTTTTTAAGATGGCGTCATCCATTTTGCCGTTGGCCTGATGTATCAGCACTTTATTGATTTTACTGAGATGCGTACCGTTTTTTTCAAGGCATTCTTTTATTGCCTGTGGCACATTTTCAAGAGCATATTGATAAAGTTTTCTTCCGTTCATCTTCAGGTACAGGTTATTCTGGTCATGATCAGGGTTATAGGACTTCCCCATGTACAGCATTTTGGAGTGCAACAAAGTATCCGAGCGTGTTTTATGAGCAAGTATCCCTATCGGGTCGTTACTTTCCCTGGCTTGCAGAATGGCGGCTCCGGCGCCGTCAGCATATAATAAACTGTCTCTGTCGTGCGGGTCGCAAATTCTGGACAAGGTCTCTGCCCCGACCACAAGAATTTTTTTTGCATCCCCTGATTTTATATAATAATCGGCCTGTATCATGGCCTGAAGCCAGCCCGGACAGCCAAAAGGAAGGTCGTAGGACACGGTATCAGGGTTTTCTATTCCCAGTTTATGTTTTACACGTGCAGCCAGGCATGGAACAATATCTGTTCTTTTATTGTCATTTCTTATATCGCCAAAATTATGGGCAACAATGATATAATCCAATTCTTCTTTATCAATGCCTGCCGATCTGATCGCTTCATCGGCTGCATAACAGGCAATATCAGAGGTTACAAGGTCATCTGTAACATAACGCCTTTCAGCAATGGTGGTTATTTCCAGAAATTTATTTATTATTTCCCGGCTTGTATTTTTGAGTATTGCCCCTTCTGCATCATAAAATACGTTAGAGAGAAAATCCTCATTTCTGATACTTCTCGTTGGGATATAGCTTCCTGTCCCGGTAATTACGCTATAAATAGCATTTTTCATGTTTGAAAAAATGATAGTTTACTTATATGTAAAATTACGAATATTTTTTTAAATCCGGTTGTTTTATTTGTGTTAAACTGTCATAATGCCTGGGTGGATCGGGATAACTCTCATAAGATCATGTTTATTTGAAAGATATAGTAACAGTTGGGGAGATGGGCCAGCCGAATGTGATGTGAAAAATAATTCTGATTACGGTTGCATGGCCTCTGAATTATCACAATTCGATATATTTCTGAAACAACAATTGTAAAAATGACTTTCCCTGTTTGAGGGATTTTTCAGGCCTGCATCCCTGAATTTTTATTTTGTTACTTATTACGGACTTGAAATTTTGGTCGTAAATGATCTCGACACTGTCGGTAACGAAGCCAAATCCATCGTCGAAAGTATAAAATGCAAAATCCTGAGCGTATTTGTTCATGACATTTTTGCCCCATGAAAATTCTGAAGGATTAATTTTTAGCTGCGACAACAGGGTGGGAGCAATGTCAACGTGTGATGTAGCCTTGCTGAATGTCTTTCCCCGGTAATCATTTTTCAATACCTCACCGTAAAGCAGCAACGGGATATGATGGCGCTCCGGCACGTTGTATTCCCTTTCCAGCGGGTGCTTGTGTGCGTGGTCGGCGGTGATGACGAAAAGCGTATTTGAATACCATGAGGTTTTTTTAGCTTGCTGAATATAATTGTACAGGCATTTGTCTGTATAGTGTGCGGTATTATGGAAAAGGTCATTTTCGGTTTTCCCCGGGAAAACTTTTTCAACATCAGCAACAAAATACTCGTGGTTTGTCAGGCTTAACATAACAGAAAAGAAAGGCTGCTGCATTTCTTTCAGATCATTGAGTTGATAAGCAAAAACATCTTCGTCGTATGCGCCCCAGTCGGTGTTGCGTGTGTGCGGGATATCGCTTTTACCCATGAGGATTTCTGTTCCGGCCATCTGCAGGTATGTTTCTGTATTCGCATAACTCAAATCCCCTCCGTAATAAAATGAAGTGAAGTATCCGTTCTGGTCCAGAGTTTTTATCAGGTTGGGCAGTTTGTCGAATTTTTCAAAATTCTTTATGATGGAAGTTCGCGGTTGTGCCGGAAAACTGCTGAGCAAGGCCACCAGCCCCTGGTCGGTGCGAAAACCTGTTGCATACGCATTTGTAAAAAGCAATCCGTCTTTTGCCAGAGAATCAAAGCAAGGGGCAATACCTTTCTCGCCGCCTAGGCAGGCGATGGCATCGGCGCTGAAGCTTTCAAGCACGATTAGGACGATGTTGGGCCTGCTCGTTTTCAGCAGATACTCTGAGCTGTCTTTTTTAACAGCGAATAGTTCGTCAATTGTTTTTTTTGCTTCCTGCTTATCGAAAAACACATAGGGATTTTCTTTTATCCGGGGTTTGGTGAGCATGGCAGAAAAATTCCAGAAGTCGTTCAGTGCGGCGAAGTTCAAAACATTATGTTTTGAATAAAAGCACGAACTTTTGCTGATAGGATATTTCTGCAAACCACCGCGGGCGCCTATAAACAATAACCCTGCGAATATCAGAAAAAAGATGACGCTTGGGAGCCACCCTGAGTTTGTGGTGGCGGGAGTTTTGAAAATATTCCGGTACACCAGAAAGATCAGCGTCAGAATTACGAGCAGGATCACGAAATACAACAAATTATATATATCGAAAATTATACCTGTCATTTCTCTCGGATAGATCAGGAACGACATGGCTTTAGAGTTTATTTTGGTGCCCCAGTTGGCATAAAGCCCCAATCCTGCTAAACTGATGACCAGATAAAAAATTATCAGAGCATAATTCACCCATTTTGCCGCAACGAAATATTTCTCACTGTGTTTTGTGGTAATCCCCAAACACAGAATTATCAGAGGTAGCAGCATAAGGTAACAAGCAGAAGCAACATCCATCCGAAGCGCTTTCCAAAAAGAAAGCATCGTATGCCAGAATGGAATGCCCGCCAGTGCCTTATGATTGAATACTAAAAAAAAACAGTGGTGGACAAAAAAAAGCAACATCCAGAAAACAAAAAGTTTTATGAGATACCTGGAAATAATTTTTAATCCCTTGTTTTTATTAGGTTTCATGAATGGATTTTGCAGATGCAAATTTAATATTATATTGTAAATTTCTTGCTGCTTTGAATGTTTCCGGAAAAAATTTCTTGCATAATCGGAAAAATGGAATGATAATATTTATCTTTGAATGATGAATCTAAAAGCTGATAAGTTCAAATATTATTTGCCGTTTCTGCTGTTAGCCATTTTTGTTTTAAGGCTTGCTTACGGCCTGTGCTCTGAGTTCTGGTTTCCTGATGAGCTGCAGATATATCTTATCGGCCTGAAATTTTATACCACAGGAAACTTACCGTATTACGGACCGGATGTTGTTTATACCGGCTCGCAGATCCCCGGTGCACTTCAGGGGCTGCTAGTTGGTTTGCCTTTTTTCTTGCTGAAAATACCTGAAGCTCCTTATATTTTCCTTAATATTTTGTCTTTTGGCGTACTTTGCCTTTTTGCTGTGTACCTGCAAAAAAGATTTACCGAAACCCCCGGATGGTTTATCTGGATATGGCTAATGACTTGTCCGTGGACTATGAATTTTTCCACGCATATTTTCAATCCATCTTATGTGCTTTTTGGCGCGGTATTGTTTTTTATTGGTTTCTTTGAAGCAATACCAAAGCTACACATAGGTTTTATAAAGCCGTGGCTTTCTTTTTTGCTGATGGGTTTTTCACTGTTCTGGATTTGCCAGTTGCATATGTCATGGGTGTTGTTACTGCCGTTTATTGTAACCGCATTTTGGTTTTCATTCAGAAAAAATAAAATGGTTGTCATCACATTTATTGTGGGATGCCTTATAGCTGCTTCAGTGCTCATCCCGACCTTTGTGAGGTATGGC
>CAZMPB010000129.1:0-9039 GCA_964567775.1 uncultured Bacteroidales bacterium | reverse complement strand
AAAAAGCAAACTAATGAAAAGTAAAGATACTTGGGATAAATATGTCTCTATGGAAGAATTTCAAAATAACTTCCCCCGAATAGTCTAATTGTAATTGTACCTAATGGGGCATATTATTAACAACACAATATTAATAAAAAAACGAATACAGCAGAAAATCAGATGCATTTATGTGTTTTCTTTGAATTCCATGATAGAAGAATTTTCAGAAAAAACCATTATGCTGATGCAATTGCATTACAGCCGTTTGTTGGAGAAAGACCGCAGACGTTATGCTGCGTTAGAATCGTTAAAATTAGGCAGAGGTGGAGTTATTTATATCAGTAAAATTCTTGGAGTGGATAGAAAGACCATTTCACAAGGTAGAAAAGAGCTTACCTCAGAAATGGAAACATTTATACCAGGAATCCGCCAACGAAAAGAAGGCGGAGGCAGAAAAAAAAACTGATAAAGAGCCGGGGATAAAAGAAAACCTCACAGCGCTAATAGAACGTTTTAAAGCAGGTAGTCCGACAGACAGCAACACATATTGGATAAGCTTAAAGCCGTTTGCCATAGCAAAGCTTTTTGAAGAAGAACATCATATTAAAATAAGCAGTGGAGTAGTTAAGCGGCTGCTAAAAGAATTAGGATATGGTTATCGCAAACAGGCGAAGCAACTGGCGACAGGGAGTTACGCATTACGCAATGAGCAGTTCAATATTATTTGTACCTTAGTTTTGGCGATGAGTTTAAAGAGCCCAATCATAAGTATAGATTGCAAAAAGAAAGAAAAATTAGGCAATCTTTATCGAGGAGGAAAATGTTTTGCTACACAAACATTAAATGTTTATGACCACGATTATGAGCATCTGTCAGAAGGTAAAGTAATACCACAAGGGCTTTATGATATGCAGGCCAATAAGGGTTATATAACTGTTGGAGGTAGTAGTGAAACAGCCGATTTTATTATAGACAACCTGCTTTGGTGGTGGCAGCAATACGGTATTCACCATTATCCGGATGCAAACAATATTTTGCTCTTATGCGATGCAGGGGGAGCAAATTCATATCGGCACTTTATTTTTAAACATCGTTTACAGATGTTTTCTAAACAAACGGGGTTATCTGTAATTGTTTGCCACTATCCTCCCTATTGCTCGAAATGGAATCCTATTGAACACCGGCTGTTCAGCCATGTTCACCGGGCAATGGAAGGTGTTATTTTTTCAGATTACGAAATGATTAAGAAGACTATAGAAAATACAACAACGAATACGGGGCTTTCTGTAGAGGTCAGGCTCAATCTTAAAGAATACAAAACAGGCATCAATGTGAAGAAAGAGGATATTGACGAAACAAGGATTACGTATCATCCCCAAATACCTGAATTAAACTATCGGATTTATCCGTAAATTTAGGGAAGTTATTTTGAATGTTTTACTATGGAAAAAGAATATAAAGAATTCATTGAAAAATATTCTAAAAGAACATATCGCTGTCCTACAAAGAAATTTTGGAAAACAGCCGTAGGTAATGCCAATATTTAATAGCGGTTAAAAAATATTTCATACTTAATTTAGAATAGAGCCAAACAGATTAAATCAAAATTTTTATAGTATTGTTTATCTGCTGTTTAAAATAATATAACGAAATTTCAATTAAATAAGTTCGAGTCCTGTTCCGGGCACAAAATCAGAGCAGACGCAAGTCTGCTTTTTTAATTTTTATCGGAACAGGACGAGAAGCCTTTCCGCCACCCAGAGGAAGTCTTAATTTTATTACCGAAACATTGCAGAAACATTTCGGATTTTTATCTTTTTTGAAAAACTCTTTAATAAAATTTTCATATATTTGACAAAAAAATATGACTACCGGTTTTTGATGAATACGGCATGGATGATTTTTAGATTAAACCCTTCTACAGTGAAAACTTTTCATTAAATTTTGAACCGGAAAAAAATCACAATTGAAAAATAATGACAATGTAATATGTCGAAGAAAAAAATACTTGCTCCAAAAGAAGGATTCAATGAAATTCTTCTTTACACTACTCCGAATGGTAAAGTTAAAGTTGAGATATACATAAAAGATGAAACGGTATGGCTTACGCAGCAAAAAATTGCTGATTTGTTCGGAGTGGACAGAACAGTTGTAACAAAGCATTTAAAAAATATTTTCGCTGAAGGCGAGTTAAAGGAAGATTCAGTATGTGCAATTTTTGCACATACTGCCAGTGATGGAAAAAAATACAATACGCAATTCTACAATCTTGATGTCATTATATCTGCGGGTTACAGAGTGAATAGTGCAAGAGCAACAGCCTTCCGTATTTGGGCAACAGAGCGGTTACGGGAATACATCATAAAAGGCTTTACAATGGATGATGAGCGCCTGAGAAATCCGTACAATATTTTCGGCAAGGATTATTTTGAGGAGCAGCTAGCCAGAATCAGGGATATACGATCCAGCGAAAGAAGGTTTTATCAGAAAATTACAGATATATACTCTCAATGCAGCGCAGACTATCAAGTAGATTCCAGGGTAACCAAAGATTTTTTTGCAACGGTTCAGAACAAATTACATTGGGCAATTACAGGCCAGACGGCTGCAGAACTGATTGCCTCAAGAGTTGACAGTAAGAAAAACAATATGGGATTAACGACTTGGAAAAACGCCCCCGCAGGTCGTATTCGGAAAACAGATGTTACCGTGGCAAAGAATTATTTGAACGAAACGGAATTGGATGGTTTAAACAGGATTGTGAGCATGTACCTGGACTATGCAGAATCGCAGGCAAAAAAAGGAGTGGTGATGTATATGGAAGACTGGGTGAAAAAACTCGATGCTTTTCTGCAATTTAACGAAGAGGCTGTCTTGAAACACATGGGAAAGGTTTCGCATGAAATTGCTATTAAACTGGCTGAAGCCGAATATGAGAAATATCGCATCGTTCAGGATGTGATTTATGAAAGCGATTTTGATAAAGAAATGAAGAAGATCACAGACCAATCAAGTTTATACAAAGGGCAGAAAAAAGAATAGGATGCAAGCATCGCAAATTATACGACTCTTCACCTCCCGATCCGACATTGTCGCTATCCGTTGGGATAAAAGCCTGCCCTCCTGTTCAAAGTCGTTCACCACTTTACAGATTTTTATAACTTTGCGAAAAATTTCGTTTTGAAAAAAGCCATAGTAGCGGTTATTAATGATCTTGTTACTGACCAGCGAGTCGACAGGACATGCAATACATTGGTAAGCCTTGGCTTTGAGGTATGCCTTGTCGGAAGACGAAAACAAAACAGTTATGCCTTACCAGAACGGAAAAATAAAATGTTTCGATTCAACATGTTTTTCGAAAAAGGGCCGTTATTTTATGCATTTTTCAATGTAAGGTTATTCTTTTATTTGATCTTCAAAAAAGCCGACCTGCTTTTTGCTAACGACCTGGATACACTTTTGCCAAACTATCTTGTATCAAAGATTAAAAGAATTCCATTGGTATACGACAGCCACGAATATTTTACAGGAGTGCCTGAACTGACGGGCAGGCCTTTTGTTCAGAAAACATGGAAAAAAATTGAAAGATCTATTTTCCCGAAATTAAAGGATATAATTACTGTAAATAAATCGATAGCTGATCTTTACAAAACCGAATATGGTAAAGATCTTACCATTATCAGGAATATTCCGGAAAACCGTTCCGTTTCAAATTTGAAAACGAGAGCAGCATCAGGGCTTCCTGAAAACAAACAACTGATTATTCTTCAGGGTTCGGGTATCAACATACAACGCGGTTCGGAAGAAGCGGTGGAAGCCATGAAATATATTGAAAATGCCTGCCTGCTGATCGTTGGTGACGGAGATGTGATACCTGTTTTAAAGCAGTTCGTTGAAAAGAACGGGCTAAAAGAAAAAGTGCTTTTTATTCCGAAACAATCACCGGAGAACCTTTTTCATTACACGGCCAATGCTGACCTGGGACTTACCCTTGATAAAGACACCAATATCAATTACCGTTTCAGCCTGCCCAACAAACTTTTCGATTATATCCATGCCGGGATACCCGTACTCGCATCGCCCCTGCTTGAAGTAAAAAAAATAATAGACGAATACGGCATCGGTTGCTGTATCGAAACCCATGACCCGAAACATATTGCAGAAAAGATCCGGTATATGCTTACAGACACAAAAGCCAGCGAAAATTGGAAAAAAAATCTTAATTTTGCAGCTACCCGGCTAAATTGGGAAGAAGAGCAGAAAAAACTCATTGCCGTATTACAAAAATATGCCTGACAAACATGTCCATATCATCGCTTTCGACATTCCTGTTCCTGTGAATTATGGCGGCGCTATCGATATTTTCTACAAACTGAAAAGCCTGTATAAAGCCGGCATAAAAATACACCTGCATTGTTTTGAATACGACCGCAAACCCTCTCCCATTCTCAATGAACTATGTGTTGAAGTCATTTATTATAAACGTGATAATTCCAAAACAAAACTTTTCAGCAGCCTGCCCTATATCATAGCGACACGTTATTCCGAAGACCTTTTGAAAAACTTACTGAAAGATGATTATCCCATACTTTTTGAAGGCCTTCATTCATGCTACTTTCTGAACCATAAAAAACTTAAAGGCAGAAAGAAGATCATACGCACACATAACATTGAACATGAATATTACGGAAACCTGGCAAGAGTCGAAAAAAACATGTTCCGGCGTTATTATTTTTTAAACGAAGCCGCCAAACTTAAACGATATGAAAAATATCTTGAGCATGCCAGTGGGATCGCAGCTATTTCGATGAATGATGCCTGCCATTTTTCCAAAAAATTCAAAAATGTAAAAACCATTTCAGCATTTCACCCCAACGAAAATATCACATCTAAAGCCGGTAAAGGCACCTTTGCTCTTTACCATGGGAGCCTCGAGGTCGGAGAAAATAACGAAGCCGCATTATTTCTTGTTAATCAGGTTTTCAACGACCTGAAAATAAAACTTGTCATCGCCGGAAATAAGCCAACCAGGGAATTGAAAGCTGCCGTCAAAGACAAAAAAAATATCGCCCTCAGAATGGCGATCGACAGCGAAGAAATATACAAATTGGTGGCTGAGGCTCATGTAAATATCCTTCCTACATTTCAATCGACCGGAATAAAACTGAAATTACTCGCGGCCCTGTACCGCGGAAGATTCTGTCTGGTCAATACCCCAATGATAGAAAAAACCGGGCTTGAAACTTTGTGCATCTGTAAAAATTCCGCGGAAGAATTTAAGTCCGAATTAAAAAACCTTTTCTTACGAGAATACGATATCTCAGAAAATGCAAAACGCCAAGAAATACTGCTTGGTAATGGTTTTTCAAACGACTGCAACGCTGCCGCCCTTATAAATCTTATATTTGATTAATCAGGCTGTTTCTCAAACAAGTGCCCATCATTTATACAAAATGTACGTGAAGGGAACCTGTTAAACAGCAACACATCGTGAGTAGCCATTAATACTGCTGTTCCTGTTTTGCTGATATTCATCAGCAATTCCAGGATATCTTCGGATGTGGCCGGGTCGAGGTTGCCCGTAGGTTCATCGGCGATGATCACTTCAGGATGGTTGAGCAATGCGCGTGCAATGCCGACACGCTGTTGTTCTCCGCCAGAAAGCTGGTTGGGCATCTTAGGCCCTTTTCCTGTCAGGCCCACCTTATTCAATACTTCGGCCATCCGCTTCTGCATGTCCGATTTATCATGCCAGCCTGTGGCACGCAACACAAAGAGCAGGTTTTCATCTACCGTGCGGTCGGTCAGCAACTGGAAATCCTGAAAAACAATACCAAGTTTTCGTCTTAAAAAAGGTATTTGTTTGGCTTTAATAGTTCTCAGGTCAAAAGAAGCAACTTTGGCAATGCCGTCTTTGGCAGGAAGATGAGCATAAATAAGCTTTAGCAGGCTGCTTTTGCCGCTTCCTGTCGGGCCAATCAGATATACAAACTCGCCACGTTCGATAGCCATATTAACATTGGCAAGAATAAGTACCTCGTTCTGAAAGACGGATACTTTTTCGATCTGAATAATTGTGTTGCTGCTTACTTCGGAATGTTGTTCCATAATTTAATTTGAATTTCCAAAAATAAGTTTTTTTTTAATCCCAAATTTGAAGACATTATAAAAAAGCAGATTAATCCCAAATTCCGCAATAGAAAATTCCTAATGCGTAGCATTAGAGATAGAATTGCATAATTTGCTGCAATTTATGAACTTATATTGTAATTTTTATTGCGGAATCGACAAAGTAAATGTAATCCCGACAAGTCTACACATAGCTTTAATTATTACAAAAATGTCAAGAGACATTTACTAAATCGGAATAAACCCAAAAAAGCATTAGCCTGCCTGGCTGAGCCATTCAGACAGGTTCGCAAACTCCTAATGCTTAATTTGGGTTAAAACATCGTTCAACAATTTATTTTTCACTTCATTTACACTTGTAAAAATTTAGTTTTACGAAAAATTTTTTTTAACTTTGTAAAAATACGTTACTCATGAACCGTATATTTTTATTAACCCTCATAAGTATAATTTTTATGACTGACAGTTGTAATTCACAAAGCAAGGGGCAGCAAAAGAACGACCGCAAACCTGCTGTGGCAGGACAATTCTATGCCGGTGATTCCGCCACGCTCAGGAAAGACCTGAAAGCACTGTTTGACAAGGCATTGCCCAAAGAGGTTGCTGACGTACTGGCCATTATCACCCCTCATGCCGGATATGTGTTTTCAGGAGAAGTAGCAGCGACAGCTTTTAACCAGGTGGATGAAAATAAAGATTATACCGACATCTTTGTCATCGGATCAAGCCACAGCACTTACTTCGACGCAGCATCGGTTTATTGCGAAGGCAACTTCATCACCCCGCTTGGTACCGTTGAAGTAGACACAGCTCTGGCTAACAGGCTTATTAAAGAAAATTCCGTTTTTAAAAATTACAAGGATGCTCATGTATTTGAACATAGTCTGGAAGTAGAACTGCCTTTTCTGCAATACAAAATGAAAAAGCCTTTCCGCATTATTCCCATTGTTATCGGTACCGGTGACGCAAGCTTTTGTAAAAAGTTAGCCAATGCCCTTGCCCCATATTTCAACAACGACAATCTTTTTGTGATCAGCACCGATTTTTCGCATTACCCCGGCTATGATAATGCCGTAATGGTTGATAACCTTACCTATAAGGCTATTGAAAGCAACTCCACATCAAAGCTTCTCGAAGTTTTTGAAACTAATGAAAAGCTTAAAATACCCAATCTGCAAACAAGCCTTTGCGGCTGGACATCGGTACTGACACTTCTTTACCTGACCGAAAACCATAAAGACATCAGTATCCGCAAAATTCTTTATAAAAACTCCGGTGACAATCCGTATTACGGAGACAAAGAACGTGTTGTCGGATACACGGCTCTTGCCGTTAGCGGAAAGATCGAAAAACTGAAAGAAGAGGAATTCGCCCTGAGCACACAGGACAAAAAAGATCTGCTCGACATCGCCCGCAAAACACTGACAGAATATATCAAAAATGGTAAAACACCTGAGATCAACACCACTGAATTTTCAAATACCATAAAGCAAAACTGCGGGGCTTTTGTCACACTTCATAAAGGAGGCAATCTGAGGGGCTGTATCGGGCAATTTACAGCTACAAAGCCCTTGTATCTGATTGTTCAGGATATGACCAAGGCCGCATCAACTGAGGATTACCGGTTCAACAGGGTCAGCAATGAGGAATTAAAAGCCATTGACCTCGAAATTTCGGTGCTTTCACCTCTTAAACTGATAAAATCAACGGATGAAATTGAAATGGGAAAACACGGTATTCACATCATGAAAAATGGCCGGGGCGGTACTTTTCTGCCACAGGTAGCTACGGAGACCGGGTGGACAAAAGAAGAATTTCTGGGGCACTGCGCTCAGGACAAGGCCGGCCTGGGCTGGGACGGATGGAAAGACGCCGATATATATATTTATACGGCCATCGTTTTCGGAGAAAAAGATGTGAAATAGCATTTCTCATGTCCGGCTCCAAGCGCTTCTGTATAAAGATGAAAAGCAACTATTGCCGGAGATATTTGAATCCGGCTAAAAAATTCATAATCACAATTCATGTTTTTTATAAAACCTCTAAGGTAAAGTTGTATATTTATAGAAAAATTGATGAACACAGGCTGAACTAACAAAAATGGATACTTCTGACCTCAAAAATCTGCTCGATGAAAAATACAATGAATACGGCACCAGGGCTTTCATTGCAGATGATCCTATAAGTGTTCCACATAATTTCACCAAAAAAGAAGACATAGAAATAGCAGGATTCTTTGCAGCTATTTTAGCCTGGGGACAAAGGCCGCAAATCATACACAGCGCCTCGAAACTGATGCAGATGATGGATAATGCGCCCTATGATTTTATTACAGCCGCAACAAGAAAAGACCTGGATCCTTTCGGAAAATTTACCCACCGCACTTTCAACGGCGAAGATTGCAGGTTCTTCATCCGGTCGATACGAAATATATACCTTAAACATAAAGGAATGGAACAGGTTTTTACATCTTCGTTCAAACAACACGGAGACCTGAACCCTGCCCTTACACAATTCCGAAAAGTATTTTTCGAAATAACTCATTTTCCTGAAAGTGAAAAACATATTTCAAGCCCCTTAAAAAACTCCGCATGCAAACGTATCAATCTTTTCCTGAGGTGGATGGTCCGCAATGACGGCAGAGGCGTTGACTTCGGATTATGGAAGGAAATTCCCGCATCAAAACTGTATTGCCCGCTCGATGTCCACACCGGAAATACATCCCGCGAACTGGGATTATTAAAAATAAAATCAAACAACTGGAAAGCCGTGGAAGAACTTACCGGCATGTTAAGAAATTTCGACCCTGCCGATCCTGTAAAATATGATTATGCTTTGTTTGGTTTGGGGATAAATAACAAAGTGTGACTTATTTGTAAAATATAAGAATATGAAAAAAATCATACTGGTTATTCTGATAATCCTGAA
>CAZMPB010000128.1:0-9087 GCA_964567775.1 uncultured Bacteroidales bacterium | reverse complement strand
GGACAAATATTGTTTGATAATCGTTTATTCACGGGAATGTCTTTTAATGATAAAAAAACTATAAGACAGGAAATCGGTATGATGTTCCAGGGTGGCGCTTTGTTCGACTCCATGAATGTTGAAGAAAATGTCATGTTCCCCCTGACCATGTTCACAAACAGATCAATGGAAGAAAAACGCGACAGGGTAAATTTTTGTCTTAAACGCGTCAACCTTGAGAACGTAAACAAATTATTCCCCGCAGAATTAAGTGGTGGAATGAAAAAACGCGTAGCTATAGCCCGTGCCATTTCAATGAATCCGAGCTATTTGTTTTGCGACGAACCCAATTCCGGCCTCGATCCCAAAACGTCCATTCTGATCGATAACCTTATCAGCGAAATTACACAAGAATACCAGATGACGACGGTAATCAATACTCACGATATGAACTCGGTAATTGAGATCGGAGATAAGATCGCATTTATTTACAGCGGAAAATTATGGTGGGTGGGCGACAAGCACGAAATTCTGGATACCAACAATCCAGAGCTGAACAACTTTGTTTACGCCACGGAGCTTACCCGCCGGCTAAAAAAATAATCATGAATTACCTCGATATCGTTATTGCTATTCCCTTGGGCATAGCCATCTTCAGAGGCTTGCGAAAAGGCCTCATCATTGAATTGGCGATGCTGGCCTCACTTTTTACCGGAGTTTTTGCCGGAATTTATTTTTCTGATTTTGTGGCCGGCCTGCTTATCAAAAATCTGGGGATGAATGAGGCCTACACGAAAGCCGTGGCTTTTACCCTGATTTTTATTGGTGTTATCATTGTTACCCGCATTATTGCTAAAGCTATTGAAAAGATGGTTGACCTGGTGGCATTAAGTTTTGTCAATAAAATTCTCGGGGCTTTATTTTCTGCTTTAAAAATTGCATTTCTTTTAAGTGTGGTTTTTTTTCTCTTTCAACGATACGATATTAATGAGAGGGCGATTACAAAACAAGCGAAAGAAAAATCCCTGCTTTATAAACCAGTCAGCAGTATTGCACCGATTTGCATTCCAAGAATAAAGTCTGAAATTGTGAAATGGCAGGCAAATAAAGATAGTATCCCCCAGGAAAAAATCCGGAGGAATATCCGTAATTAGTGTCTGTCCGTAATGTCAGAGTTTGAACCAGAATGTTCGAGTTCGAGGCCTGCCCGACTACGTCAGTCAGGCGGGGAAGAAATCGGACATTATGGACAAACTCTAATTAATCTTCCATTATTGCTTTTACGCCCGGCAGTTCCCGCCCCTCCAAATATTCAAGCATGGCGCCGCCACCGGTCGAAACATAGCTTATCTGATCGGCAAGGTTGTATTGGTTAATAGCTGCTACAGAGTCGCCGCCGCCTATGAGCGAAAACGATCCCTTGATGGTTGCACTGGCAACAGCAATTGCAATAGCCTTGGTACCCTGTTTAAAATGCGGAAGCTCGAAAACACCCATCGGCCCGTTCCAGATAATTGTTTCTGAATCGTTGATGATCTCTGCAAAACGACGGCATGTTTTCTTGCCTATATCAAGGCCCATCCAGTTTTTATGAATGGCATCCGCCTGACTTTCTTTATAGTTTGCTTCATCATAAAAACCGTCGGCAATAATGGCATCCGTAGGGATGTAAAGATTTACACCTTTCAGCATCATTTCCTGCACCATTTCTTTCACTTCAGGTATTTTATTGTCTTCAACAAGGGAGCCGCCGACTTCTCCTCCGAAAGCCTTGATAAAAGTAAAAGCCATCCCTCCGCCAATAATGATGTTGTCAACTTTGTTGATGAGATTTTTTATTATAGATATTTTTGAAGAAACCTTGGCCCCGCCGATAATGGCTGTAAATGGCGATTTTGCTTCATGTAGGATGAAATTTAAATTTTTTAGTTCGTTGGCAAGTAATAACCCGAAATACTTGTTATTGGGAAAAAATTCAGCGATGGTGGCGGTAGATGCGTGTTTGCGGTGTGCAGTGGCAAAAGCATCATTGATATAAATATCCCCCAAAGAAGCTAACTGTTTGGCGAAATTTTTATCGCCTTGTTCTTCTTCAGGATAAAACCTCAGGTTTTCCAGTAGGACGACATCGCCGGGTTTTAGGGCGCCGCATACTTCAAAAGTTTTCGGGCCGAACAAATCCCGGGTGAAAATAATATTCCGCTTCAGTAATTTTGATAAACGGGGAACAACAGGCGTTAGCGAATAATCCTGCTCGTAACCTCCTTTGGGACGTCCAAGATGCGACATGAGAATCACTGTTCCGCCATCTTTCAGCACTCTCTCAATGGTTGGTATGGATTCTCTTATACGCGTATCATCGGTTATCTGCCGGTTTTGATCTAATGGCACATTAAAATCAACACGGATCAAAACTTTTTTATTTTTGAAATTTACCTTGTCAATGGTTTTTGATTTGTCAATAGTCTTATTCATAAAATTGATTTGAAAATTTTAGTAAAAATAGTAATCACTGGATAATAATACCAAAAAAAAATTATGTTTTTTTTAATAAGCGGAAAAAGATATATTTGTAGTAATCTTTTATTCGAAGCGTATGCCTGTTTTTAAAAACAATATTGTCTCAAAACTCCCGCGGATGGGCAACAGCATTTTTGCCGTCATGTCGCAAATGGCTAATGAATATAATGCAATAAACCTGTCGCAGGGGTTCCCCGATTTCGATATTGCGCCAGAAATGATTGAGCTGGTGCATAAGTACATGAAAAAGGGGAAAAATCAATATGCGCCCATGCAGGGTGTTCCCGAATTAAGAGAAGCAATTTCAAGAAAAATTAATGACACATACGGGCTTATATACGAACCGTTATCGGAAATCACTGTAACGGCTGGCGCAACAGAAGCTTTGTACGCTTCAATTACTGCATTTGTCAGGGAAGGGGATGAGGTCATAATATTTGAACCGGCTTATGATTTGTATGAACCTGCCGTAAAACTTAATGGCGGCATTTTAAAATATGCCACGCTGAAATATCCTGATTACCATATTGACTGGGACGACGTAAAAAAACTGATCTCTCATAAAACCAAGATGATCATCATAAACACACCGCATAACCCTACAGGAAGCATACTGAAAAAACAAGACCTTGAAGCCCTGCAAAAAATTACACGCGGTTCAGATATCCTGATTCTCAGCGATGAGGTTTATGAGCATCTGATATTTGACAACCTTTTGCACGAGAGTGTTTGCCGTTATCCGGAACTCGTTGAGCGCAGCCTGGTCGTGGGATCTTTCGGCAAGACATTTCATGCCACCGGATGGAAAATGGGCTATTGCCTGGCGCCGGAAAACCTGATGAATGAATTCCGAAAAGCACATCAATTTATTGTTTTTGCCTGTAACACACCTGTTCAGTATGCTATTGCTGAATTTTTAGCCGACAAGAAAAATTACTCATATCTGAATGATTTTTTTCAAAAGAAAAGAGACTATTTTGTGGAACTTATTTCCGGATCACGTTTCAAAATAATACCTTCCTATGGCACTTATTTCCAGTTACTCGACTACAGCGACCTATCCGACGAGAAAGAACCCGAATTTGCCATGCGTCTTACCAGAGATTTTAAAATAGCCTCCATACCTGTTTCTGTTTTTTATCATAAGCCTGTCAATAATAACGTACTCCGTTTTTGCTTTGCCAAAAAAGAAGAAACCCTTATAAAAGCTGCTGAAATATTATGCAAGATCTAACCATCACTATCGTACAGAGCGATCTGTCCTGGGAACAATCCCAAAAAAATCTCGATAATTTTGATAAGAAACTGGAACCACTCAAAAATTGTCAGGATGTAATCGTGCTTCCCGAAATGTTCAGCACTGCTTTTACCATGGATGTGAAGCAGTTTGCTGAGGAAATGAACGGCCCGGTTTTATTGTGGATGAAAGAAAAAGCGATAAGCCTGAATTCCGTGATTTCCGGAAGTTTTATTTTTAAAAACAAGGAGGCTTTCTTCAACAGGCTGGTTTGGATGAAGCCCGACGGGACACATAAAACCTATGACAAACGCCATTTATTCAGGTTCGGAAACGAACATAATTTTTTTAAAGCCGGTACTGAAAAAATTATTGTTGAACTCAATGGCTGGAATATTTGCCCGATGATATGTTATGACCTGAGATTTCCTGTCTGGGCAAAAAACAATTATAATAACGGCCATTTTCAATATGATGTGCTGATTTATATTGCCAACTGGCCGGAAGCCAGAAAACTTCACTGGCAAACCTTGCTGAAAGCACGAGCCATAGAAAATCTTTCTTATGCGGTTGGTGTGAACAGGGTGGGTGCCGATGGCCGCGGAACCCGTCATTCCGGCAATTCTATGATCATAAGCCCGAGAGGTGAAACACTTTGCGAAATGGCTGACAATACCGAAGATGTGAAAACCATCATGCTGAAAAAGTCAGAACTCCTTCAATACCGCGACAAATTCAACGTAGCGCCCGACTGGGACGAATTTCAACTGATTTAATAGCCCCATCCGGGGTGTCAATATGGTAGCCCCATCGGTGGCGTCAATATGGTAGCCATCGGGGGCTCAATATGGTAGCCCCATCCGGGGCGTCATTATGGTAGCCCCCCATCGGGGCGTCAATATGGTAGCCCCATCCGGGGCGTCATTATGGTAGCCCCATCGGGGCGGCATTATGGTAGCCCCATCGGGGCGGCATTATTTACATCAATTCCCTGTCAAGAAAATTATTCAGCACAACCAGCTGCCACAGCCGGGTATTCAAAAAATCCTGGTTTTTATTAAAGAAACGCTCCTTTAATTCTGCAATTGGCTTGTATTCCATTAAATTATGTTTGCGGATTTTTTCTTCTGAAAGGTTTTCATCAACAAGGTATTTCAGATCCGTCATTAACCATTTTCTTAAGGGTATGGAAAACCCCCATTTCGGCCGGTCAAAATAAGAAGCAGGAATATAATCGTATAAAACTTCTTTAAGCAGATATTTTTGAATATCACCCTTCAACTTTAGTTTTTCAGGAAGATTATATGCAAATTCAACAATGCGGTAATCCAGAATAGGGACGCGGGTTTCAAGCGAATATTTCATGGTGGCGCGATCCACTTTTACCAGCAGGTCGTCTTTCAGGTAATAATGAAGGTCAAAAAGCGACTGCGCCTCCGCCGGTGTCAGGGGCAGGTGGCCGAAATCATCTTTTAGCATTAGTTCCCGGCGTAAATCAGGATGTAACAACGCGGATATCTCCTGAGCGGCAAAAAGTAAATTTTCCTGTGAGAAAATATGGCTTTTTATCTTGCTGAAATCTGTGTAGTCAAACAGATAACCTACTCGCTGAAAACGGTTTCCGAGCCTGGAGAAACAGGAATGAACGGGCTTGTGAAAAACCTTCAGCAACGGGTTGTTTAGCCTGTTGGCCCATTTATAAGCGCCGTAGCCCAGAAACAATTCGTCACCGCCATCACCCGATAAGGTCATGGTAACAAATTTACGGGCCAGTCTCGAAACGATCATGGTAGGGATAGCCGAAGAATCAGCGTATGGCTCATCATAAACATCGGTGAGCTCCGGTATTAAGGCCATCGCATCTTTTTCTGTCACCACCATTTCATGATGATTAGTGCCAAGATGATCAGCGACGGCTCTTGCATATTTTCGTTCATTAAATTGTGATTCTTCAAAGCCTATGGAAAAAGTTTTTACCGGCTCGGAACTCAGGCTTTGGGCGATGGCTGTAACAAGGCTTGAGTCGATGCCGCCGCTTAAAAAAGTCCCGAACGGAACGTCGCAGATCATACGGTATTTTACGGAGCTTGTCAGCAACTCTTTGAGTCTTGCTTTGGCTTCTTCTTCGTCTGTAACTCTGTCTGAATTAATTTTTGATTCTATGTTCCAGTATTCGTGAAACGCAATGCCGGAGCTGTTTACAATGGCATAGCTGCCTGCCGGGAATTTATAGATTTTATCATAAATAGAATGAGGTTCCGGAATATAGCCAAGGTGCAGAAATTCATTGACAGCCGTGTAGTTTAATTGAATATTCTTTCGGATCGGCTCAATTTTCACCAAGGATTTTAGTTCAGATGCAAACGCAAAATTTTGCCCGTCCCAGTAGTAATAAATGGGCTTTATCCCGATCCTGTCGCGGAAAAGGTATAAGTTTTTGCTGTTTTTGTCGAAGATTGCGATGGCAAACATGCCGTTAAGTTGCTGAACAAAATCAACACCCCGGTGGATAAAGGCTTCAAGAACGACCTCCGTATCTGAACTGGTCTTAAAATGTATTGATTTTACCGCCAGAAGTTCTTTTTTTATTTCCTGAAAATTATAGATTTCTCCATTGAAAACAATCGCAAAATTATTGTCCTGCGAAAACATCGGCAGGTTGGCAGCGGCAGAAAGATCAATGATGCTGAGCCGTCTGTGCCCCAGCCCGATGAATCCCTCATAAAAATATCCGCTGGCATCAGGCCCGCGATGTGTCATGGCATCCGTCATCCTGATCAGATCGTCGTTTGAAAAAATGGTAGCTGATGAATAAAAACCTGAAATGCCGCACATAAAACTTAAACTTGACTGAGAAAACTTTTGTATGAATTTTTAAAATAATTTATTGATCACGATACCAAGTCGCGAACTTATTTTTGACATGATCATTTGTTTCTTGTTGTATTTTGCCAAAAGCATCATGATATCTGTGTTGTCTGGTTCTTCCTTTTGCATTTTTTTTATCTGTTCATGAATTTCCGCCATCTCTTTACCGACAATTTTTAAATTAATAGTATTAATGGTTTTTGAAATATCATTGGTCAGAATGGTCCTGTCTTCATCCTCGTGCCTCGGGGTAGAAATTTTGTACTTATCATGCCAGTACCTGCTGAGCTCGTACTTCTGGCTTAATATTTCAATGACTATTTTTGAGATGTTTTCTTTGGGGTGGTTGATGAAATATTGCATATCGGCGCCTTCGGTCTTTGAAATATTTTCTAAATACTCATCATAGATCTGTTGATATTCAGCAGTACTGAATTTGAAATCATCATTGGCAAGTATCTGTGAAATATAATCAGCAACACTCACGGGAACTGTCTCGGTATGCCCGGGACTGTCAGGTATTTCATTTTCTGTCAGAAGTTCTAAACCACCATAGTTTAAAATTATCCACAGCAGATATTTTTCATAGGATTTAATTTCAAACGGTTCCTCAAGAAGTTGCTTTTCGGCGGAATAATCTGTTGGCTCAGGAATCAGGGTGTCGTCATCTTCTCTGTCTTCAAACCGGGAAACATCTTTCTTGATCTTTTTTCTCATTTGTTTGTTGAGCTCGTTGATCAGCGATTGTTCCTGTATCTTCATCACTTCGCTGCATTCCTTTATGTAAACACTACGGTGGATGGGTTCCGGAATAAGTGAAATGGTCCTGACGATCTCTTTAATGAGTTCTGCTCTTTTTATCGGGTCGTTTTTACTCTCTTCGAGCAGGAGTTTGGCCTTGAAAATAATGAAATTTGTCGCACCTTCTTTGATGAACTTTTTTATCTCGATAGCATCATGTTTTCGTGCATACGAGTCAGGATCTTCGTTTTCCGGAAAGATCACAACTTTTACATTCAGACCTTCTTCAAGTATCATGTCGACACCTCTGAGTGAGGCCTTGAGCCCTGCGGCATCGCCATCATACAAAATGGTGATGTTATTCGTGAATTTTTTAATCAGCCTGATTTGTTCCGTGGTCAGCGCTGTCCCCGAAGAGGCCACTACATTTTCAATGCCGGCCTGGAACAGGGAGATCACGTCAGTATTGCCTTCTACAAGGTAGCAATTCTCGTTGGAGATGATCGCCGTTTTGGCAAGGAAAATTCCGTACAGCGCTCTGCTTTTATTGTAGATTTCCGATTCGGGAGAGTTAACATACTTCGGTTTGTTTTTGTCCGATGTCAGTATCCTGCTGGTAAATCCGATGACCCTGCCGCTGAGGTTGTGAAAAGGGAATATCACCCTGTCGCGGAAGCGGTCGTAAAGCGTGCCGTCATCTTTTTGTATCGAAAGGCCTGTTTTGACAAGGTATTCCTTTTTATAACCATTCTCCAGCGCATTCTTTGTAAAATCATCCCATGAGGCAGGAGAATAGCCAAGCTGAAACTTTTTAATAACGGAGGGGCTGAAGCCCCGCTCGTTAAAATAGCTCAGCCCGATAGCCCTGCCGCCTTCGGTGTTGTGAAGATTATCCGTAAAATGTTTCTGAGCATAAGCCACCAGGTTATACAGCGCTTCCAGTTCCGACTGCATGATCTTTTCTTCCTCGGTCTGAACCGTATCGGCAATCTCGATATTGTATTTCCCGGCAAGGTATTTTAAGGCATCAGGATAGCTCATGTGTTCGTGTTCCATGATAAAATCCACGGGCCCGCCTCCTTTGCCGCAGCCAAAACAATGAAAAAAACCTTTGGCAGGCGACACGGTAAACGACGGTGTTTTTTCGTTGTGGAACGGGCACAGGCCGATGTAATTGACACCTCTTTTTTTCAGCGACACAAATTCCCCGACAACCTCATCTATTTTGGCTGCATCAAGGATGTTCTGTATCGTTTCTTTGCGTATCATGCCTGGTTGAAAACAAGACGGCTAATTTACAAAAAAATCTGTTGTTGCCCCGAAAAAAACTGTGTGGGCCTTGTCTGAAAACTATTTACCAGTTGCCCGGTTGTTCGTAGTTTGCAACTACGAACGTACCATTCCAGTTGTTCGTAGTTTGAAACTACGAACGCCCAGTATGCGCACGTTTCTAACGCATACATTTTTTTTCCAAAAAATTCCGTTAAATTATTTTTCTACCAAATATTTATTTATATATTTGTCCGAACCATTATATAAACTTTTTATCGCTCGCCATCGTTTACAAACGCTTACAAATGATTTTAGTAAAACTAATAAACTAATCTTCAAATATTTATAATTAAAAGAATGGATTATCGTAACTCTGAAGATATAGTAAAAATAACCGTAATACAACAACACGATGGTTAGCGGCAATCCACCCTATACCAGAGACATTGATTACTTGGGCGAACGTTTTA
>CAZMPB010000127.1:0-9298 GCA_964567775.1 uncultured Bacteroidales bacterium | reverse complement strand
TGATTATCAATGATATAACAAGCTTTTCCATTTTTTTATGAATTATTCAGGTTAGCAGTTAATTTGTACATTTGAAATAAATTTTACAAATATGAAAAAACGTATCATATTAGGGCTTATTTTTGGAGTGATTGCGGGCATCATTGACGTTGTTCCGATGATCATCCAAAACCTACCGTGGGATGCCAACCTTTCGGCATTTTCGCTGTGGGTGGTGTGCGGGTTGCTTATTGCGATCACTAATATAAAAATTCATCCGGTATTGAAAGGCATGCTGCTGGCTTTTTCTGTATTGCTTCCCTGTGCCGTTCTAATTGCATGGAAAGAGCCTTTAAGCCTGATACCAATCATCATCATTACGGCTTTTCTCGGCTCAGCGCTTGGCTATACTATTGAGAAACTGGGAAAATAGCCGGTAAAGAAAATTTGTTCAAAAATATACCCTTGCCTGTCTTTTTATTCAATACAATTTATAATTTTGGGAAATCATTTTGGAAAACATCATAATATCCTTATTTATGCAGGAAATAAAATCATTAATACAGGACTATATCAAACAACATGGCACGGCACGCAGTAATCTGTTGCCATTGATACAGGAAATTGTTCAGCAGGAAAATTATCTGAGCGAAGATACACTGGTCGATGTAGCACAAACCATGCATTTGTCGGCATCGGAAGTTTATGGTACCGCATCTTTTTATAATTACCTGGACACGGTTCCCCGAGGCAAATATGTAATCCGCTTATGCCGGAATATTTCATGTATGATGCAGTCGCAGGCTGAAATATTGAGTGCGTTAAGTTTATTTCTCAAGATCAAGGTAGGGGAAACCACCACTGATAAAAAATTCACCTTGCTGCAGGTTAATTGTCTCGGCTGGTGCCATAAATCTCCGGCCATGATGATAAACAATGAGGTGTTTACTGAACTAACCCCTCAGAAAGCTGTACAAATTATTAAGGAATATAAGGAAAAATAAATTTTTATGGAATCACAGAGCCAGAAACGCATCGAACTTATTTTCGGTCATTATTCACCGTCGAAGTACCAGGTACTGGAAAAAACATTACAGCGTCATCCGGAAGAAATTATCTCGGAGCTGATGGACTCAGGACTAAAAGGTCGAGGCAATGTTGGCTTTCCGACGGGCATGAAATGGAAATTTGCACGAAGAGAAGAATCTGCAACGAAATATGTGATCTGCAACGCCAACGAAAGCGAGACAGGAACTTTTAAAGACCGGGAAATTCTCGAGCGTGTTCCGCGTAAAGTACTGTCGGGCATGGCTGCATGTGGCTACTGCATCGGCGCAAAAAAAGGGATTATATATCTTCGTCACGAATACGGATATATGAAAGAACATCTTCAGAACGAACTTGATGCCTTTCATGAATTTGTCCGGAAAAATAACTTTGATTTTTCAATAGACATTTTTATGGGCAGCGGATCGTATGTGAGCGGCGAAGAAAGCGCCCTGATCGAATCCATAGAGGGTTACCGTGCCGAACCCCGAAACAAACCGCCTTTCCCCGTTGTAAGGGGTTTGTATGGTTGTCCTACCGTTGTTAACAATGTGGAGACATTTGCCACTGCCCAGGTCATATTAAGGATAGGGGCCGATGAATTTTTGAAACTTGGTACGGCTTTTTCTTCCGGGTCAAAATTATTTTCCATTTCAGGAGATACCATCAACCCGGGCATACACGAACTGGAATTGGGAACAACAATTGAGGAGGTCGTCAATGAGTTTGGCGATAAAAACATCAAATCTGTGCAGGTGGGCGGCGCCTCGGGTTATTGCATCCCCCAGCGGCTTTTTGCAGAGACGGTAATTGGTTACGAGGGCCTGACCACAGGTGGTTCGATGATATTTTTCAACAACTCAAGATCGATGTATAAAGTACTGCATGAATACCTGCGATTTTTCGCTGAAGAATCATGTGGGCTTTGTACCCCTTGCCGGATAGGTACTCAGCAACTGCTCCTCGGTATCGAAGCAGTCAAAAGAGGCGAAAAACCTGTTGCCTATGTCGAAGTGCTGAAAAAACTTGCTTTAAATATGAAGACATCCTCGAAATGCGGACTCGGTCAGTCGGTCGCAAATCCGTTCATTTCAATTTTAGAAAATTTTAAGGAAGAAATACTGTATTAATTTTTTATCTCATGGAAAAATCTCTGATCAACTTAACTATAAATAATGTCCCCGTCTCGGTCGGGGAGGGGTCAACCATATTGGATGCCGCACATAAGATCAATATGCACATCCCGACCCTGTGTTACCACCCCGACCTGAGAATGGCCGGCAACTGCCGTGTTTGCGTTGTGGAACTTACGGGAAGTAAGGAGCTGGTAACTGCCTGCTCCACGGCTGTTACCGAAGGCATGATCGTTTCTACCAACAGCCCAAAAGTACGCACAGCAAGGAAAACCATCGTGGAGCTTTTACTTTCAGAACACAACGCCGACTGTACCAAATGTTACCGCAACGGTAATTGTGAGTTGCAATGGCTGGCCAGCGAATACCGTATCGGTGACCATGTCTATCACGACCTGGTGAAAGAAGAAGAAAAACTCCCTGATACTTCCTCATTATGCATTATCAAGGACGACAGCAAATGTGTCCGTTGCCAGCGTTGTGTACGCACCTGCAGTGACCTGCAGGATGTGGGGACTTTTTCCGTTGTTAAAAAAGGCAAAAAGCAAAAGGTATCCACATTTTTCGGGAAACCCTTAAAAGATGTTTTTTGCATTGATTGCGGACAGTGTACCAGTCGTTGCCCGACCGCAGCGCTTATCGAAAGGCCGCTTTATGAAGATGTTTGGGATGCTGTGGCTGAACCCGGCAAACATGTGGTGATCACAACCACTCCTTCGGTACGCGTTGCCATTGGCGAAGAACTCGGGTTTGAATACAATAAACATTCGGATACTAAAATAATTGCAGCCCTGAAATTACTTGGTTTTGATGCTGTTGTTGACTCCGGATATTTCAACGACATTTATGTGGTGGAACTTTGCACCGAGTTCTTGTTGAAAATGAAACAGGATAATGAAATAGGAACAAATGAAATCTTACCTTATATAACTTCCTGTTCACCGGGATGGGTAGAATTTGTCAGTACGAAATATCCCGAAACGAAACACCTGCTGTCAGCTTGTAAATCGCCTAGGCTGATCTTTGGTACTCTTATCAAGACCTATTATGCTGATAAAAAGGCGTTGAACCCGAATGATATCATTACCGTTTCAGTAACACCCTGCACCGCCGCCAAAAATGAAAATACCCAGACTTTAAAAGGAATAGCTGATGTTGATTTTTCGATCACTACACGAGAACTTGTGCGCATGATCCGCCAGTCGGGCATTAATATCCAAAGGCTTGATGCTTCTGATTATGAACCATTGATGTCGGAACATTCCGGGGCGTCACTGCTTACCGAAGTATCAGGAGGAACCACGGAAGCCGTCATCAGGACGCTCACGGAACTGGTAACCGGTAATGAACTTGCTCCTGAAATGCTCAGAATCATGTCTCTGCGCGGCGAAAACGGGATAAAAGAAACTTCCATTAAATTTGCGGAAGTCAGGTCAGGGTGGGAATTTTTAAAAGACAAAGAGATCAGGTTTGCTGTTGTAAATGGCAGTGGTAACGCAAGCGGATTTTTTGAAAAATTACAAGAAAATAAAAACACATATCATTTTGCAGAGGTGATGATATGCCGCGGAGGCTGTATAGGCGGCGGCGGACAACCAATACCCGTTTCATCCGAACTCATCAAAGCCAGGGCATCAATATTATATTCACTTGACGAGATCTCAGGTTTAAAAAAGGCTCACGAAAATGCGGCCTTAAACAATATTTACAGAGGTTTTTTAACCAAAGCAGGGGATAAGGACAATCAGAAGATACTTTATTATTAATATTTCCGCGTTTTTTAAGCAACTAAAATGATTAAAATGGCTTTGATTCATTCTTTCGAAAGCAATGGCAATAAATTATTCCGGCACAGGGGACAAATACCCTTATTTATTTTTATCACAGCAATTCCTGTGATATTTTTAACAGATTCCAAAATCTTTTATGATCCGGTTTATTTGGTCATCACTTTAGTTTCCATTGTTGTTGCTGTTTTGGGATTTGTCATCAGGGCTTATACCATCGGTACCACGCCAAAAGGAACTTCAGGCCGGAATACCAAAGAACAGGTTGCCGAATCGCTAAACACCAAAGGGATCTATTCAATAGTGCGTCATCCGCTTTACCTTGGCAATTATCTTATGTGGTTGGGCCTGCTCATGTTCACTTTCAACGGATATTACATTATTATCATTTCATTATTTTTCTGGTTGTACTACGAAAGGATCATGTTTGCTGAAGAACGTTTTCTTGAAAGAAAATACGGTGAAGAATACCTCAACTGGTCCAATGGTGTGCCGGCGTTTATTCCTGACTTCGGCAAATTTCAGAAAAGCAACGTTCCTTTTTCTATAAAGAGTGTCATGCGCCGTGAATATTCCGGTGTCCTTGCTATGGCGGTAGGATATTTTTATGTGGATAATCTGAGAAATTTTGTGGATAATCAGGTATTTGATCCCTTCCGGATCTCCACATATGTATTGGTTGCATCCATTGTATTGGTGCTGGTTTTACGTACTATGAAACACCGTGGCCTGCTAAATGAGGCCGACCGCTCATAAAATTTTTAACGTCCTTTTTTAATTATTCATCGGTATTATTTCTCAGTACCGATAGTTTTTAATATTTTTGTAAAAAATACTTTTCATGAAGCGGTGTTTACTTATCATAATTTTCCTTGCAGACGTTATGGGGCCTGTACTTTTTGGCCAGATAAAACAAACCAATACGACAGGCTCTGATCTGGCGGCCGATGTTCCTTACCGTCTGAAAAAAATAAATTCGAACAACCAGATAAGTAGCGTCCCTCTCCACTTTTATGTCTATTCATCAAGCTGCTTTGGATGTAACAACAGAATCACCGACATAAAAGTTTGGCTCAAAAATGCGGATGATCAGAACTTTGTCAGTGTGCTTACATTTGATACCTATTCTAACCAGGCTTTTGATTCACTGTTAATTGGCCGATCGGTGGAAGATCCCTCATGGGGCGTTCAGGGTTTTGATCTCAGCGGATATGTAAAAGATAATCAGTCTACCATACGTTTTACTGCTGATCAGAATATTTTCGGGACACATTATGTTGACATAACAGAGGATTACTGGTATTTTACATTGAATATCCCTGCTGAAAAACTTGCCTTGCTTGATGATATATTTGATGTAAAAGTCAACTTTTCAGTGAATATGGAATCCGACCAGCAGCAATATTTCAGGGTTTTCAGGTCTAATGATGACATCCCGAAGATCAGCGGATGGTACAGGGGGGATATGCATAATCATGCTTTTTTTACCCAAAATGATGCTGAATACGGATTGCCGGTGGAGGCCACAAAAATAGCTGCCCAAAAAATAGGGATAGATTGGATCACTGTTACTGACCATAGTTGCGATTATGATAATTACGGTTCAAGCATGCAAAATAACTGGGACAGGCTGGGAACTACAGTTCAGAATCTCAACAGTGCGGACTCTTCCTTTATTTTTATAAGGGCCATGGAGGCAAGCGTCAATAATTCTAAAGGGAAGGTGGTCCATGCCTTACTATATCCCTCCCCGGCGGATCCGTTCTGTTATGATTTTTTCCTTGATGGCGGGGGCGACCTTTCTTCCACATCGAATACATTTGTTCAAGCTCTCACAACTCTTTCGGGCTATAATGGATTTTCTTATGCGGCACATCCTTTTGCAGAAGATGATGAAAATAGTATTTTTGTAGGAGGAGGCATCTGGAATCTTGGAGATCCTTTATTCGCGGAAAATTGGTCGCCATTTCCTACGCAGGGTACAGTAAGCTGTAATGATCTTTCGCTGACAAGCGATCTGTATAGCAACGACACGGCGTATTTGTTCAAAAAAGGACTAGCTGGCGGTGAGATATGGAATGACAGGAATTCATTATCAACCACTGATGAGGAAAATAATCCATGGAATGTTGAGTATTCCGGTTCAATAACACCTTTTGCACCCATAGATTCAAATAATTCATCACATCATTATTACAGGTTTATACAAGGACTTGATGTGTCGGATTTTTTACAGAAAAAATCCCTGAAAGTCAAAAATGCCAATCCATCTGTTAATAACTGGAAGTTTTTTATGGGCGCCGGAAGCGATGCTCACGGTTCGTATAATTATTCCAACACAGAGCAGACCTTTGGGATTTATGGCAGTATCAACGATAATGCCATCGGCAGGATCACGACCCTTGCCTATTGTCCTAACGGAATGGGGCAAAATGGGGAAAATGTGCTGAATGCTCTTAAAAACGGCAACACCATTCTGTCCGACGGGCCTGTTATAAATATTGGTATCAGTACCGATGGTAACGACTCCACCAATGAAATAGTTATCGGGCAGGACGTTGAACTGACAAGCCAGCAAATGGCGAATGCCAGCCTGACCGTTGAAACAGTCATTACCCCTGAATTTGGAAGCATTGACCAGATTACACTGACCGGAATTACCGAAGACAGTATTTATCATTATGACCTGCCTGTTTTAAATCATCAGGTGTATAACCTTCAGAACATCCTTGATACATTGTTCGGATACATTCCCGGCGATCAATTTTTTATGATAAGGGCTTCCTTGCGTTCCACCAAATATTACGGGCCGCTGAGTACAATTTACAGGAGGACCTATGACCGGTTTTTCAGCATCACCAATCCGGTCTGGATAAAAACATCCCTTATTACAGCAACAGAGGAGAATATTAATTCGGAAAATGTATTTATAAAACCCAACCCGGTAAGTGAAAAATTTTTCATAAATTTGCCTGATAATTTTTCTGTCAGGATATTTGATATAAAAGGGAGGCTTGTACTTGAAGAACCTTATACTGCCAAAGGAATTTATGTGGGTAATTTACCATCAGGGTTTTATATCGCTACGTTTATTAATGAGAAAAATATTATCACTAAAAAAATAATTATCAGGCATTAACCATATAAAAAATAATCAAATGAAATTAAGATCATATGCTGTTACCAATCTTCTGATTTCAGCATTTGTGTTTTTCGCCATTTTTATATCATCATGCAACGTTGATGAAACGCCTACCAAAACCCGTATGGAAGGGGTATGGACGGTAAGTCATGTTTACGATGCCGCCGGCACAGACCATGCCAGCCAGTTGAATTTTCCGATCACGGCTTTTCATCTCAGCAGCGATAATACGGTAATATCAACAGCCGGGCCTTTAACCATGTTCGTAGTTTATGGAGATAGTAAATATGTGCAAATAGCAAGTGATATCGACCAGGTATTTAATTACGCCGGCCTTGATTTCAACGGTGGCGAGTATTTTGTTGACGGTGGCGTTGTCGACCGCTTTACACTTGAAATGAAACTCGAAGGCTTGCCCGGGCAGCACTCATTGACCACCTTGCTCGATATGCTTGGTATTACCCAGGATTATCTCGACATGGTGATCTATCATAAATTTATGAATGTCGGTATCTATTTTGATGAGGATAACAGCACCATGACATGGATTTTTGATGACCAAACTACCGCTGTTTATAATACGAAAGATAATTATGGTAATTATCTTTTATGGTCGGGCTGGCCGGTTTCCAATTTCACCCGGTGTACCGTCGTTCTTGAAAAACAGGTTAAAGACCTGACGCAGGTGGTAACGGATGCCATATGAAATAATTGAATAAAAAAGGGAAGCGGCAATAGATTTTTTCTGTTGCCGCTTTTTTCTTCCTTAGGATGGGCCTATCGGCATGATCCATGGTTTGTTTTGAAACAGGTTTGTATGAGTGATTTTTTGATTTGAGTGTGTCATAAATCTTTACAATTAACAAATACTTATCATGTGGTTTTTTTGTTTAATTCTATCTTTGTATTCGAAAAAATTATAATTGGCAAAAAAATAAAAAAGTATGAAAATCAAATCAGGTAAAATCTACTTCATTATGATCGCTTGTCTGATACTTTCAGGCATGATCAGTTGTAAAAACCAAAATATGGAAAAACAAGAACCGGCAATTAATATTGCCAACATGGATACCACCGAGCGGCCGGGAGATGATTTCTTCAGGTATGCTAACGGGAACTGGATGAAAAACAATCCCATTCCTGCCGAATACAGCATTTACGGATCGTTTGAAGAATTGAAAGAAGAAAACAACAAGCAGTTACGGTCAATCATGGACGATGCCATGGCGGAAAAAAATGTGAAAACAGGTTCGATAAAACAGAAGATCGCTGATTTTTATTCCTCGGGAATGGACTCGGCAACTATTGAAAAAACAGGGATCAAAGCCATTCAGAAGGAACTGGATAAAATTGATTCCATAAATGATATTGCCGGCCTCATTAAACTGCTTGCCTATTTCCACACTTCCGGTGTCAGCCCGTTGTTTTACTTTTTTTCGGGCCAGGACGACAAAGACAGCGAGAAAGTCATCGCACAATTGTACCAGGGAGGACTGGGATTGCCCGACCGCGACTATTATTCCTCGAAAGATCCACGCTCGGCTGAGATACGCACGGAATATTTGAAGCATGTCGGAAAAACTTTTGAACTGGCCGGAAATGTTAAAGAACAAGCCGGCAAAGAGGCGGAAATAGTAATGAATATAGAAACACGGCTGGCTGCAGCTTCTTCTACCCGCCTTGAGTTACGCGACCCGGTTAAAAATTATAACAAAACCGACCTGGCTGGTTTAAAGAAAATGGCTCCGAAATTTGACTGGGAACAATATTTTTCGGCTATCGGACTCAAGGCTACCAATGAAATTAATGTTGGTCAGCCTAAATTCTTTGCTGAAATGGCAAAAATGGTTGCTGAAATTCCTGTCGAGCAATGGAAAATATATTTTAAATGGCACCTGATCCATGAGGCATCGCCTTTCCTTTCTTCAGCTTTTGAAAAAGAACAATTTGAATTTTATAGTGTGGTTCTTTCGGGTGTAAAAGAAATGAAACCACGCTGGAAAAGGGTTTTAAACATGACCAGCGCTTCGTTGGGCGAAGCTGTCGGCCAGTTGTATGTTGAAAAATATTTCCCCGCTGAAGCCAAAGAACGCATGATCGTATTAGTCAATAACCTTAAAGATGCGCTGAAAGGCAGGATAGAAAAATTGACATGGATGGGCGAGGCCACCAAAAAGGAAGCTTTGGCGAAACTAACCAAAATGAACATA
>CAZMPB010000126.1:0-9306 GCA_964567775.1 uncultured Bacteroidales bacterium | reverse complement strand
AGGTGGTCTTTGATGAAATTGCCGCTATTAAGGCTGTTTGCAAAAATGCGCATCTGAAAGTGATACTTGAAACAGGCGAACTAAAAACCCCGGAGAACATAAGAAAGGCAAGCGAAATTGCTATACTGGCAGGGGGGGATTTTATAAAAACCTCTACCGGAAAGATTCAGCCAGCGGCCACCGAACTTGCAGCGGTTATCATGTGTGAAACCATTAAAGAATATTTTGAAAAAACAGGTATTCGAATTGGCTTCAAGCCTGCAGGTGGAATATCCGATGCGAAAACTGCCGTCAGATATTATAATATTGTAAACTCAATTCTGGGGAAAGAATGGCTTAATAAAACATTATTTCGTTTCGGAGCCAGCCGCCTTGTAGATAATTTGCTGGGTGTCATTAAATAATTTTTAATATGAAGTTAGTATTTCTGGCGGTTATTATTCTGGCTTTAGCGGTTGCGGGAATTGCAATCAAACTTCTTATTAAAAAAGACGGCGAGTTTAAAAAAACTTGTTCAAGCATTGATGCTAAGACAGGAAAACCGGCTGATTGTGTTTGCGGAGGCCCCGACGAAGATCCTTCAAAATGCCAAAACTTTAAAAAACATCACGGTAAAGAAGCTGAAAATCTTTAAATACAGTTGAAAACTATGGAATGGGTTTATCTTTTGATTGCAGGAATATTTGAGATGGGCTGGCCGCTGGGGTTTAAATTATCACAGGTACATGCAGAAAATAAATGGTGGTGGATTATTATTGCTGTAATATCTATGGCGCTGAGCGGCTTTTTTTTATGGCTTGCCCAGCGTGTTATCCCAATAGGTACAGCCTATGCCGTTTGGACGGGTATTGGTGCCGTGGGTACTTTTTTAATTGGAATTATCTTTTTTAAAGATGCCGCTTCAATCATTAGAATGATGTCAGTTCTGCTGATAATAGTTGGCATTGTCGGACTAAAACTGGCACACTGATTTTGAGGCTTAACCTCCGAAATCATCATAAGCAATATTTTCCTTTGGCACGCCAAGCTCATCCAGCATTTTGAATACCGCATCGTTCATCATCGGCGGGCCGCACAGGTAATATTCAATATCTTCAGGCTCGGGGTGCTTGCTTAAATAATTGTCATAAACTACCTGATGGATAAATCCGGTATATCCTTTCCAGTTGTCTTCAGGCAAAGGTTCTGATAAGGCAATATTGAAGGTGAAATTCGGATTTTCTTTTTCTATCTCCCTGAAATCCTCTTCATAGAAGATTTCACGCATAGAGCGCCCCCCATACCAGTACGAAACCTTACGTTTTGTATGTTCTGTATGAAAAAGATGGAATATATGAGAGCGCAGCGGAGCCATTCCGGCGCCGCCACCAATATAAACCATTTCCTTGTCGGTATGCTTGATGTGAAACTCTCCGTAGGGGCCGGAAACCATAACCTTATCACCGGGTTTACGCGAAAATATATAGGAGGAACATATCCCCGGGTTCACATTCATAAACCCTTTGATTTTTTTATCCCAGGGCGGAGTGGCAATGCGGATATTCAGCATTACGATATTTCCTTCCGCAGGGTGGTTAGCCATGGAGTAAGCCCGATATACAGGTTCGGGATTTTTCATTTTCAGGTTAAACATTTTAAATTTTTCCCAGTCGTCTCTGAATTTTTCGTCAACCTCAATATCTTTAAAATCAACCGTGCAAACAGGCACATCGATCTGTATGTATCCTCCGGAAAGAAAATCAAGAGATTCGCCCTCGGGAAGCTTCACAACAAACTCTTTAATAAACGTAGCTACATTTCTGTTGGAAACAACTTCACATTCCCATTTTTTTATTCCGAAAATTTCTTTAGGGATCGTGATTTCAAGGTTTTCGCGTACTTTTACCTGACACCCAAGCCGCCATTTATCCTGAATCTGTTTACGCGTAAAAAAGCCAACCTCGGTTTGCAAAATGCTGCCGCCGCCTCCGGTTACCTGACAACGGCACATGCCACAAGTGCCACCGCCTCCACAGGCGGAGGGCAAAAATATTTTCGTGTCGGACAAGGTGGATAGAAGGGAAGATCCCGAGCTGACTTCAAGCTCTTTCTCGCCGTTGATTTTAATAAGCACCGGTCCTGACGGGGACAATTTCGCTTTTGCAAATAAAAGTATCATTACCAGCAAAATGCTTATCACTAAAAATGTCGTGACTCCCAGTCCCATCAATAATCCTAATCCTGCTTCGAGCAATATCATATTTAGGTATTTTAAATTTAATATTTAGATTTTAATCCCCATAAAACTCATAAAGGCAATTGCCATCAGACCGGTAAGTATGAATGTTATTCCAAGTCCCTTAAGTGGTGCCGGAACGTTGGAGTATTTAATCTTTTCGCGTATCGCGGCAATAGAAACAATGGCCAGAAACCAGCCGACACCCGAACCCAATGCATAAACCGTGACTTCGCTGATCGTGGTGTATTCTCTCTCTTGCACAAAAAGAGCAACGCCTAATATGGCGCAGTTTACAGCAATAAGCGGAAGAAAAATACCGAGGGCGTTGTACAGCGAAGGGCTGAATTTTTCAACCACCATTTCCACCAGTTGCACAATGGCTGCAATGACCGCAATAAAAATTATAAAACTCAGGTAACTCAGGTCAACATCGGCAAATCCGCTGCCCAGCCAGCTTAATGCGCCCGCTTTTAGCAGGTACGTATCAATAAGCCAGTTGACGGGAGCTGTGATGATAAGCACAAAGGTTACCGCAATACCTAGCCCGAAGGATGTTTTTACGGTTTTCGACACGGCAAGATAAGAGCACATTCCCAGGAAATATGCAAATATCATATTGTCGATAAATACCGAGCGGACAAACAGGTTTAATAAATCACTCATAAACAAATTTTTTATTTTTCAATTAAACTGCGGTTAAAACTTCGCTGAACCCAAATGATGACGCCAATTATGATCAGCGCCATGGGAGGCAGTATCAACAGGCCGTTATTCATGTATCCCAAATTATAAAATGATTGCGGGATGATATGAAATCCGAATAAAGTCCCCGAGCCCAAAAGCTCTCTGATAAATGCGATGATCACGAGTATTAATCCATAACCGAGGCCATTTCCGATACCGTCAAGAAATGATGGCCAGGGCTTGTTTGCCATAGCATAGGCTTCTAAACGGCCCATCAGTATGCAATTAGTGATGATCAGCCCGACAAACACAGAAAGCTTCTTGCTGACATCATAAACATAAGCTTTTAAAAGCTGATCAACAATAATTACCAGTGCCGCGATCACAACCAACTGTACAATGATACGTATCCTCGACGGGATGGTGTTTCGCAATGCCGAAATGATCAGGTTAGAAAAAGCCGTGACAACCGTTACGGATAAAGCCATGACAATGGCAGGCTTTAGCTGCACGGTAACAGCGAGCGATGAACATATTCCCAAAACCTGCACGGTGATTGGATTGTTCAAGTTAAAAGGGGATGTTATCAGTTTGAGATTTTTCATATAAATAGCTGATATATTATTTCAAAAATCATTTTATTTTTTTCTTCATTTGTTCTTTAAAATAAGTCACATAAGGATCCATGCCATCCCGTATCATATACTCAAGTCCTTTGCTGGTGATCGTTCCGCCTGAGATGGCATCGACACCGTGCATGTCATCAGGTTTGGCTCCGCCTTTAATTACGTTCACGGAAACAAAGTTTTCCTTCTCATCAAAAATTGTTTTTCCGATAAACTGATCTTGAAAAAAGGTCGTGTTGATTTCAGCGCCGAGACCGGGTGTTTCTCCTTTATGATCAAACATGGTACCTTCAATCGTGTTTAAATCATCTTTGAGTGATACATATCCCCATATTGGGCCCCAAAGTCCTTTGCCTCTCAACGGGATAATAAAATAGCGGCTATTGTCATCTTTGGTGCAGACAAACAAAGGTAGATTCCTTTCTTCAGGTTTTTTCTTCATCTCCAGGTAAAGATCAACATCAAAGGCTTTGATATCATTTTTCAGAACTCCTTTTGTGCTGATGACAAAAGATTCGCTGATAAACTTCTTGTAAAGTTCTTCGGCATTTTTGGGCGTAGATTCTATATGAACCGATTTGAGAATATTCTGCATCTTTTCGACCCGGATGTTGTTGATCTGGGCGGGCTTCAGCAATACGGCCACAAAGGTCAGCGCCACAGCAACAATAATGACCATTACTGCGGAGTATATCAATATATATCTGTTACTGAACATATAGTTAGGTTATTTTGATTCAACATTGGTCTTAATTTTTGGTAATCTTTTCATCCGTTTGCGGATGTTATTCTGCACAACCACATGATCGATAAGTGGAGCGAAGGTGTTCATAAGCAGAATTGAAAGCATCATGCCCTCCGGATAGGCGGGATTGAAAACCCTGATGAGTATGGCGAATACCCCGATCAGAAAACCGTATACAATTTTTCCGGATGGTGTTTGTGAGCCGGTAACCGGGTCGGTGGCCATAAATACTGCTCCGAATAAAAATCCGCCCATCATGATTTGTGTAAGTGGATCAATGCTCATATACTGATTTGCACCGACTATGTTAAAGATCCATGTCATAAAAACACCTCCTGCTATCGTTGAAAGCATGATACGAAGGCTGCCGATACCGGTGATAACAAGGATGAGAGCTCCTGCTAAAATGGCAAGTTTTGAGGTTTCTCCTATGGAACCCGGGATGAAGCCAAAGAACATATCGGAAAGTGAGGGTAAACCGGCAAAATTATCAGAAGCACAATAGGAAAGGGGCGTGGCTCCTGTAATTCCGTCTACTCCCTTGATGTTATGCGAAAAACCATAGATCCAAACGCTGTCGCCGGTGATTTTTGCCGGGTATGCAAAAAAGATGAAAGCACGCGCCACCAGGGCCGGATTGAAAATGTTCATTCCCGTCCCGCCAAAAACCTCTTTTACAAAAATCACGGAAAAAGCTGTGCCAACGGCTACGATCCATAGTGGAATTCCTATAGGCATGATCATTGGAATAAGCATTCCTGTAACGAGAAACCCTTCATTTACTTCATGATGACGGATCTGGGCAAAAATAAATTCGATGGCCAATCCGGTAACATACGACACCACGATGATTGGCAATACGGCCTGCAATCCGAACCAGAAATCTGCCAATATGCTGGCCTGAGTTCCGATAGCCTGGTGAAACTGGTATCCCACGTTCCACATGCCAAACAAAAGTGCAGGAAGCAGGGCGATGACTACAACGATCATCGAGCGTTTCATGTCTGACGCATCGCGTATATGGCAAGCCCTTGCTGTTACCTTGTTGGGAACAAATAAAAATGTTTCAAATGCTTCAAAAGTAGACTGGAGTTTTTCAAATCTCCCTCCTTTTTCGAAATTTGGTTTGATTTTATCTACTAACTTTCGTAATCCTTTCATAACTATATGTATCGGGGTTAACTCATTTCTTTTCTCAACAGCTCAAGTCCTTTACGGACTATTTGCTGGGTTTCGATTTTTGAGGTGCAGACATAATCACATAAGGCAAAATCTTCTTCCGAAATCTCGTAAATGCCCAGTTCTTCCATTTTATCAATGTCTTCTGCAAGTATGGCCTTCAGCAGATATACCGGATATATGTCAAAAGGAAATACTTTCTCATACTGTCCTGTCATTACAAAAGGCCTTTGACCGCCATGATAATTGGTGTCAAAATCATACTTTTTTCCCGGGAATAAAAAGCTGAGGAAGGTCCGTGAATTGCTGTGCTTTTTCAAACCCGGCATGACCCATCCAATAAACTCATAATAATCACCTTCGGGTATCATGGTGAGCTGGTGATGGTAATAACCCATAAAACCATCATTTTTTATAGTACTGCCGGTAAGTACATTTCCGCTAATATACCGGATATGCTCTTGTCTGGCTTGATCCATGACCATCTGATTAACTTTGCTACCGATGATTGTTTTGCAATAAACAGGATTTTTTACTTCAGGCCCGGTAACTGCAATTATCCTTGATGCATCATAAATACCTTCTGTGAAAAATTTACCTATCATCGCTATATCTTGCGGATTCAAATACCAGACGGTTTCACCTTTGTTGATCGGCTTGGTTTTATGAATCTGAACACCGACATTCCCAACAGGGTGTTTCCCTTTGAAATATGTTAGTTCTGCATTTTTTACCCGGGAAAAAATATTGTCTTTTATCGTGGCATCAAGACCCAGAAAAACTTTACCTGTGGTTAATTTTGCCAGTGCATCAATTCCGGTCTGAAAATAAGTAATACTGTCTTTTAAAATAAACTGGTAATCGGGTGCGAGCGGCGAAGAGTCGAAGGTCGATACAAATATATCCCGTGGTTTGGAATCTGCAGCAGGAATAATATCGTAGGGGCGTTGCCTGATAAAAGTCCACAAACCCGATGTGAGCAAAAGCGACCTGATTTTTTCGGCATCAATAGATGAAACATCCTGTTTGCCGAATTGTTCATATTTTATTTCCGTATCCGTGGTAACCGGTATTTCAAGAATTAGCCTCTTGTCGCCGCGTACAGGCTCAGCTACGATCCCGCTGACGGGTGATGTGAAAATAATATTTTCATCAAATTTGTTATAAAACAAAGGAGATCCTGCGTTTACATGATCACCCGGGTTAATGATAAGCTTGGGCAATACATTAATAAAGTCGGCAGGTTTTATGGCGACAATATCGGGAACAGAAAATGCTGACACAACTTTTAGCGCTTCTCCTTTCAAAGGAATGTCCAAGCCTTTTTTAATTTTAATAACTTGCATTTATTTTCAGATTATTAATAAAATAAATTTTGATTTGCAAAAATAAATAATTATTTACCGAAATACCAAATAAAATTATCACAGTAATAAATTATCATTCAAATATACAAAACAGTTTTTAACTTTTTACGAAATATAAAATGTTTTGAATTTTTTTAAGAAAATGTTTTTAATTTTTTCAGAAAAAGACATTCCGGGAAGGCACCTGCTCTTTATAAAAAAAAGAATTATAATTTAGTTCTTTAGTCTTTGTGTCAGAATGATTATTTTTGCAAATTATTTAACCTTTAAAAAAACCATTTATGAAAGTTGTTGTTGTAGGAACAGGCTATGTAGGTTTAGTGACCGGAACATGTTTTGCCGAAGTAGGTATTGACACCACCTGTGTTGATATTGATGTAAACAAAATTGAGAATCTGAGAAAAGGCATTTTGCCAATATACGAACCTGGCCTTGATACCATGATCCATCGCAATGTTGAAAAAAACCGTCTTCATTTTGCAACGGATCTGAAATCTGTACTGCCCGGCGCTGAAGTGGTTTTTATTGCTGTGGGTACCCCTCCTGACGAAGATGGCAGTGCCGACCTTAAATATGTAATCGGTGTTGCTTCCGAGATCGGAAAATACATGGAGGACTATCTCCTCGTGGTTACAAAAAGTACCGTTCCTGTTGGAACAGCCATCAAAGTTAAAAATGCATTGACAAATGAACTAAACGCGCGAGGAGTGAACATTCCCTTTGATGTAGCTTCCAACCCCGAATTTCTGAAAGAAGGTGCCGCCATTGACGACTTTATGAAACCGGACCGTATTGTGGTCGGGCTTGAGTCTGAACGAGCCGAGGAATTGATGAAACAGCTTTATAAGCCTTTTACACTGAATGGCCATCCGGTAATTTTTATGGATATTCCCAGCGCTGAAATGACCAAATATGCGGCTAATGCCATGTTGGCAACCAAGATCAGTTTTATGAACGACATTGCGAACCTTTGCGAGATCATGGGTGCCAACGTAAACATGGTGCGTAATGGTATTGGCAGTGACAGGCGTATCGGCAACAAATTTATTTATCCGGGAATTGGTTATGGTGGCTCATGCTTTCCTAAAGATGTAAAGGCCTTGATCAAAACCGCTGATGAGAATGGATATTCCCTTCGTGTGCTGAAATCTGTGGAAGAGGTTAACGATGATCAGAAAAGTGTTTTGTTCAACAAGGTGATGAAATATTTTAATAATCAACTCAAGGATAAAACTATTGCGATGTGGGGTCTTTCGTTTAAACCCGAAACAGATGATATGCGCGAAGCCCCTGCTCTGGTCCTTATTGAAAAGTTTTTAAATGCAGGAGCAAAAGTAAGAGCTTACGATCCGGCGGCCATGAATGAGGCGAAACGCCGCTTAGGAGATAAAATAGAATATGTGAACGACCAGTACGAAGCATTGATAGATGCTGACTGCCTCCTCATCGTTACCGAATGGACTGAGTTTCGCATACCGAATCTAAATGTGATCAAGAAGCTGTTAAAGAAACATGTTATTTTCGACGGAAGAAATATCTATGACATTAAAACCTTACAATCCGAGGGGTTTGATTATTTCTGTATAGGGATCAATACCTCAAAATAATTTATGAAAAAAAAAGTCTTGGTTACCGGTGGCGCCGGTTTTCTTGGGTCTCACCTTTGCGAAAGGCTTCTGAACGAGGGTAACGAAGTTATTTGCCTGGATAATTATTTTACCGGCTCGAAGCAAAACATTGTGCATTTGCTTGATAATCCTTATTTCGAAATGATCAGGCATGATGTAACCATGCCGTTTTTTATCGAAGTGGACGAAATTTATAACCTGGCATGTCCCGCCTCACCAATCCATTATCAGTATAACCCGATAAAAACCATCAAAACCTCGGTGATGGGTGCCATCAACATGCTTGGCCTGGCGAAACGTATACAGGCAAAAGTTTTGCAGGCATCTACCAGCGAAGTTTACGGCGACCCTAAGGAGCATCCGCAAAGCGAATCATACTGGGGAAACGTGAATCCTATTGGATTACGTGCCTGT
This sequence comes from uncultured Bacteroidales bacterium, assembly GCA_964567775.1. Taxonomy (GTDB): domain Bacteria; phylum Bacteroidota; class Bacteroidia; order Bacteroidales; family CAIWKO01; genus CAIWKO01. Next base: position 445 of record CAZMPB010000126.1, on the reverse strand, counting down.
TATGACGAGGGTAAGCGATGCGCCGAAGCATTGTTTATGAACTATCACCGCCAGAATGATGTGAAAATAAAAATCATCAGGATCTTTAATACCTACGGCCCACGCATGCATCCCAACGACGGCAGGGTGGTCTCCAATTTTATCATTCAGGCGTTGAATAATCAGGATATCACCATCTATGGCGACGGAACTCAGACACGAAGTTTCTGTTATGTCGACGACCTGATTGATGGTATGATCCGCATGATGAAAACCCCGGAAGATTTTATCGGCCCCGTCAATGTTGGAAATCCTGTGGAGTTTACGATTCTCGAACTGGCTGAGCTGGTCATTGAGCTTACCAATTCAAAATCAAAAATTATTTTTCAGCCCTTGCCTGCCGACGATCCATTGCAGCGCAAACCCGATATCGCACTCGCAAAATCTGTTCTGGAATGGGAACCTA
>CAZMPB010000125.1:0-9354 GCA_964567775.1 uncultured Bacteroidales bacterium | reverse complement strand
CGAGCTGGGTTCAGAACGTCGCGAGACAGTTCGGTCCCTATCTGTTGTGGGCGTTGGAAATTTGAGAGCACCTGACTCTAGTACGAGAGGACCGAGTCGGACAAGCCTCTAGTGTATCTGTTGTGGCGCCAGCTGCATTGCAGAGTAGCTACGCTTGGATGAGATAAGCGCTGAAAGCATCTAAGTGCGAAACTCAGCTCAAGATGAGATTTCCTTTAAGGATCGTGGAAGATTACCACGTTGATAGGCTGCAGGTGTAAAGGCGGTAACGTCAAAGCCGAGCAGTACTAATTATCCGTAACTTTATGTACGCTGACTTTTCTTAATTAATTCGATTGTTGTATTTTCTTTCCTTTATTGTCATACCATATCTAAGATATTATGGTGGCTATAGCAGTGGTGTTCACCTCTTCCCATTCCGAACAGAGAAGTTAAGCCCACTAGCGCAGATGATACTTGATTTAGTTCTGGGAAAGTATGTCGCTGCCAAATTTTAATTAACCCCGTTACGAAAGTGACGGGGTTTTTTATTGTAATAAATGACTGAAATTCTTTGAATGTTTTGTTCTCTATTTTCATTTTTAATGCTTCTCTTTAGCGTATATTTTTTACCTTTACCCTCTCTTAGAAACAACAAATGAAACGTTTTGTTATATTTGTACTACCCATACTTATCCTGTCCCCATGGGCCGTTTTCAGCCAGAATGCCGATACGCTTCTTTCCCGCAAAGACTCAATAAGGATTGTCGCTTTCTGCATCAGAAAAATCGATACCACCACATCCCCGCAAATCAACACAGCAAATATAGATACCAATATTCACTACTTCCAGAACTACGACCCGATACGCAAAAAATATGTGTTCAATGCCAACATTGGAAATACGGGCCAGGCGTCCGAAAACATGGTATTTGAAACAGATCCCTCCTGCGGATTTTCTTATGGCTTGAAATCTTTTGATGCCTATATGTTCAACATGTCTGAAGCAAATAATTATTATTCCCTCTTACCTTTCACGAACTTATTCTGGACCCTCGGCGCAAAACGCGAACAGATGTTTCAGGTTACCCATTATCATCATGTGCAAAACAAAGTGTTTATGGGAGTGGATTACCGCATCATCAATGCTCCCGGACGCGATAATTTTCGCCAGAAAACCAATGATCATGCCTTGTCTATCTTCACATATTACGCAACAAAGAACAAAAGATACGGTGTTTCCATCAACTATATCTTCAACAAGATAAAGACCCAGGAAAATGGTGGGATAATAGATGATACCGCCTATCTTAACTTCCGCAAGGGAGATAATGCAAGCCCTGTGGATATTCATCTGAAAACAGCAGAAAACAACTGGCGCGAATCGACGGTTCTTCTTAAACAATATGTTACACTGTCGCGTGAAAATGGATACAATAGAAAAGACAGTCTCCGACCTTTGAAAGCATTTAACTTAGGCCGTATAGTGCATACTTTTTGTTTTACAAAACAACGTTTTAAATTTACGGATGATAATCCCAATCTTAGTTATTATCCTTTGATACCAAATGATACCGGTTCATTGCATGATTCTGTATGGTTTTATAAAATTGACAATACGCTGGAATGGACTAATTCTGAGCTAAATAAAGAAAATAAAAACCGGATGATCCGCTATTTTGTTCAGCTCAGACATGCTTATACTGAGGTGAATCAAGTCAATGGTAAATTTTATATTTCAAACCTGATCCCGTCATTGGGACTGAGTGTGGAGCCATATACGAATATGAAAATAAACCTTTCGGGCGAATATGTTCTTTTGGATTATAACCAGGGTGATCTTTCATTGATTGCTTCTGCAAAACAACATTTTATTTTCAATGAAAAAAATTATGGTTCTGTGCAGTTGAAGTTCAAATACAGCAAAACTAAGCCTGAATGGTTTTACGAGCATTTCAGTTCAAAATATTTTCAATGGGATTATGATTTTGCAAAGCAGCAAACCATATATACCGGACTAAATTATTCGTACAGGAATTTAAGCGTGGGACTGGATTATTACAACTTGTTCAACTATGTTTACATGGGTGTGGATTCGCGGCCACGGCAGTATACCGGCGGAACCATCAATGTGCTTTCTGCTTATGTCTACAAGAATTTCGTTATCGGTAAGTTCCAGATCGATAATAAAGTGGTTTATCAATATACCGATAAACCCGGATTAATCAGGAAACCTCAGCTTATTGCCATGCAGTCTTATATGTTCACCACCCCGATGTTCAAGAAAGCTTTATTGTTTCAGGTAGGAATAGATCTGTTGTACAATACGAAGTACTATGCCGATAGTTATCAGCCCGCCATAGGTACATTTGCCCTTCAGAACGAATATAAGACCGGAAATTACCTGAATGCGGATGCATTCATCAACCTGAAAGTGAAACGGCTGAGGGCATTTTTAAAATTATCCAATTTCTTAAGCGGGCTTATCGGGTATAACTATTTCACAGTGCCACACTATCCTATGCAGGACCGCCTCTTCAGGTTCGGGATAAGCTGGATGTTTTACGATTAAAATTTTCCTTTACCAGTGAGAGTTTCACTAAAAGCTTGAACTTTAGAGGCAAACCCAATAAGGAAGTGAAACTCTCACTAAAAACAACCCTATTCAATCCTCACATACCTCTCCATCGCCTCAGCCCTGTAGCACAAGTTAAAGTGCCACCACTCGGTCTGGATATAAACTAAAACACAGGCCCAATATGCAAGTGAGAGCTTCACTAAAAGCTTGAACTTTAGATGCTAACCCAATAAGCAAGTGAAACTCTCAATAAAAACACAACCCTATTCATATGCAAGTGAGAGCTTCACTTAAAGCTTGAACTTTAGAGGCAAACCCAATAAGGAAGTGAAACTCTCACTAAAACATGAATCATACGTTGCACCCCGCTTGTCGTGCTTATTGGTGATAAAAAAATTTCGGTTTTTCCACCTACCCGCGCTGCCATCTTTTATGGAAGGGCAGTGAAACGATTCTTCTACCGCTTTCGTTTCAGGAGTATCAGCTCGGTCTGACCAAGGAAATCCTATATTTTATTATGTTTAGAAAATACTTGACAATTTCTACGAATTTTGCATATTTTTCTACAACAATTAGGTTTTATCTTAAATTAAAAATTTATAATGACAAAAACGAAAATCTTTTCTTTCCGGAATCATTGTGATTTCTTCAATGTTCCTGGTCAGTTGCTGCGGTGGTAATAATTCCAAAGCAAAAAGTTTAGGTTATAATCGAAACTTTGTTTGTTTTAGTAAAAAGATTCGACTATAATCGAATTATTTTATTATATTTGCAAAAAAATACCTAATGATTCAAAGATCAATATATCAGAAACGCATTGGAGCATTTATCGACAAGCCTGTTATTAAGGTAATTACAGGAATCCGCCGCAGCGGGAAAAGTTCTTTAATGAAATTGATCATAAATGAAATTCTCTCGAAAGGAATAACAGAGAAACAGATTTTATATATCAATAAAGATTCAGTGGAGTTTGACGATATCCGTGATTATCTTGACTTACACAGGTTCGTAAAAAGCTATTTTAAAAATGTCGCAAAAAGTAAATATTTATTTATTGATGAAGTTCAGGAAATTAAAGGGTGGGAGAAAGCTGTTTCGGGCTTTTTAAATGATCGCATGGCTGATGTATATATAACCGGTTCAAATTCACGGATGTTATCATCAGAATTAGCGACAATGCTGACAGGCAGATATGTTGAATTTCCATTATACACACTTACATTCAGCGAGTTTCTTGAATTCAGAAAGCACGACGGAGGTGTGAATATTGAGAATGAATTTGAAATGTACCTGCGCTACGGAGGCTTTCCCGGAATCCATGAGCTTACCTGGGATGAGGATGTAATATACCAATATCTTGAATCGGTTTATCATACTTTATTACTCAAAGATGTTGTCGTCAGGCATTCGATCAGGGATGTGGCCCTGTTGGAAAATATTGTACACTATTCAGCCAGCAATATAGGGAACATTACCTCAGCCAAAAATATTTCTGATTTTATTAAATCGCAGCATTTAAAAGGTACAGTAGATACCGTTCAAAATTATCTGAAGCATTTGTGCGAAGCTTTTATTTTTCACCAATGCCGTAGGTATGATATTCCAGGTAAAAGGGTTCTGGAGATAAATGAAAAATATTTTGCTGCCGATCTCGGATTAAAGCATTGTATCTTATCGTATCGCAAACAGGATATTGGCGGGCACCTCGAAAACCTTGTATATCTTGAATTATTATCGCGAGGATATAAGGTGGCTGTCGGGAAAAATAAAGAGAAGGAAATTGATTTTATTGCCACACGTAAAGAGGAAAAAAAATATATTCAGGTAGCGTATCTTCTAACTGAAAAAGAAACAGTTGACCGTGAGTTTGGTTCAATGAAAACGATCGATGATAATTATCCCTGTATTGTTTTATCTATGGATAAAATTTTTGACACAGACCGCAATGGCATTAAATGGCAGTATCTTCCTGATTATTTGCTGAATAAAGATTAGCATTAGAAAATTAGTTTGATTTATTAGCAAGTGAGAGTTCCACTTCAAGTGAAACCATATTAGCAAAACGGGGTGTTGCTTGAAGTGGGGCTGCTCATTGATTTTGTCGAAATGCAGACCGCCAAATTTACTTTTAGCAAATTATGATGAAGGTCTTGCCCCGACTAACAGTGCAAGTGAGAGTTTCACTATAAACTTGAACTTAAAGCGCAAACCCATTAGGCAAGTGAAGCTCTCACTAAAAACAATTCGATCCAATCCTCTTATACTTCTTCGTCGTTACAGCCCTGCTGCACACATTTCATTGCATCCAATCGGTAAACAAGTGAGAGTTTCACTAAAAGTTTGATAGAACGCAAATCCCATATGCAAGTGAAGCTCTCACTAAAAACCTGAACTTAAAACGCAAACCCAATAAGCATTGGAAGCTCTCACTAAAAACACAAACCTACTCAATCTTCTCATACTTCCCAATCGCCTCAGCCCTGGTACACGAATTAAAATGCCACCACTCGGTCTGGATATTGAAAAACCCGGCTTTTGACATCACCTGCCTTAACAGTTTGCGGTTGTCCACCTGCTGCTTGGTCAGCGTGCTGTCGGATAAGAGCTGATTTTCCATCCCCGGGTAGGCGAGAGGGCCAAAAAAGTCATAAGGGCAGCCCATATCCAGTTCGTTGCCTTTATCGTCAATGATACTCAAGTCGACAGCCGCACCAAAATTATGCACAGAGCCCTTCCTAGGGTTGCAGGCAAATTTTCCTTTTTCGCGGGCAGGCATTTTTAGTGCATCCCAGAGCATTTTCTGGGCAGAAACCGTGCGGGCAGCATCAAAAACGAGCAGGCGGTACCCGGGATGCAGCTCTTTTAAAAAAAATTGTGCGTTTACTAATTTTTCAGCCACATCGGGCTGCAGGTACGCCTTGTTATAATCGCCGTAAATATCCGATTTCATAAAATTATCCGTACCTGAATATTTTATATCGGTGCGGATGGTGGTGTCTAAGCTTTGAATATCCACAAGTCCCATGCGGATCATCTCCAGTTCAACCTGTGACATATCTTCGATGGGTAATATCAGCGTCTCGCTCTTAGCCTCTGCGGCTTTTAGCGCATATTTTTTTTCGGGAGACCGGCAGGACGAAAAAATGAAAAGGGCCGATAATAACAGCAAAACAGCAATTAGGTATGAAACTGTTTTGAATTTCAGAATTATTTTTTTATTAATTAAGGGCATATCTATATGCTGAGAATCCGCTTTACCCATAACTCTAAAGGGCTGCTGATTTTCAGATGTTACACCCTTTAGGGCCGGGGAAAAAAACATCTGAAAATCAGTTTTTGGGTAACAAGATAACATGAACGGGAATAATATATTTCGCTTTTTTGCTGTTGGTGTAAATGGTCACCGTTTCGTTATGTTCGCCCACGTCTTCGGTGGTATTGAATGATATTTTCATCTGGCCGTCTTTCCCCGGGGCAAAAGGTTCTTTGGGCCAGTCCACAACGGTACAGCCGCAACTTGTTTCAACTCCGGCGATGTTGAGGTCGGCGGTGCCGGTACTCTTGAACCGGATCACGATGTTTGCCTCCTTGCCCTGTTCAATACTACCGAAATCGAACAGCGTATCGGCAAATTGTACATCCGGGAATTTTGGTCCAGCATTGTCTGCCTGGTTTTCGTGTTCGTACAATATGATCTGTACCTTGCGTTCAAAAGCCGCGGCACGGCTGTAGATGGAGTTTCGCTTGTCGTTCGGGTTGTCGCTCACCAGTGGGCTGGCTGTTGATTTTCCCAATGGCTCTTCAATGATGGTGAGTTTGGCGCCGTTGGAAGCAGTGCCGTTAAGGTATTCAAGAAAAACCCCTTCATTATACTGTGCAAGGAAATTTACGATGGATGATATACGCCTCATCGAAAGTTTCAGGTTGTAATTCGATGCGTGAAGAGGGCTGCAGAACCCTTTGATCCTGATCTTGATGCTGTTGCCCCGCTGCAGGTCGGTATGCAAAAGCTGGGCAAATAGTTTCAGTTGGTTGAATCCTTTAGCGACATAGTTTTCAAAAAAGTCTTTGATGTCTTTTTCTGCCTTAGTCTTTTCGCTGCCCGTCAAGCTTTTGGAATATTCCGTGATATAGGTTTCTTCCATGGCATAGTAATCACCCAGTAAAGTCTGATAGTTTTTCTTTGTTGTTTTATTTTGGGTATTCGGGTCGGGCTCATCGTTATGAAAATACAGTGTCAGCGGCAGCATGGACCGGATGTCTTCAACGATGGTGACAGTATCCTTCGGTATTATAATCGTATCCTGAGGAACGACCACAACGGGTTTTTCTTTTACTGTGTCCTGCCATTCGTAGGAATAGATGTCGTAGCAGCAGGTTTCGCTTTTTATGGATAAGGATCCGGGACGGTTGGAGGTAAAATAACCATCGTTATCTGTTTCGTTTACGGTAAAATAAGTATCGTTGCAACTGCTGTTGATCGGGTAGCCTATATTTGCAGGTGTCGCCCAGGAGTTGAATTTCCCTTTTGAATAAAAGATATCAAAGCCGCCCAGACCTTTATGCCAGTCGGAACTGAAATACAAGGTCTGTGTCGAATCGTGGTAATAGGGTGTGATCTCATCACCAGGGGTGTTGATAATGCTGCCGAGGTTGATAGGATCCTGGTATTGCCCGTTTTTGATGATGCAGTACCATATATCAAGCTGTCCGATGCCTCCGGGCCTGTCTGAAACAAAGAACAGCACACTTTGATCACCATATTCTACATAATTTGGATGAGTGGAAGTATAGCCACTGACATTTATTTTTTCATTAAGTTTTTTGGCTTTTTGCCATTTGCCATCAATGTTTTCACACGAAAAAATTTCTGCTGCGAGGTTTTTATTGTTGTCGGCTTTTGCTCGTGTAAAAAAAACTTTTTTATGGTCTTTTGAAAAACAGATGTTGGCGTTGTGATTTTCTTTATCGTTGATCCTGGCATCAAGTTCTGTTGTCTGTGACCAACCGCTGACGGTGGATTTGGCCATATATATTTTAGAGATGTAAGCGTTAGGGAAGTAAGTGTCGAAGTCGCCTGAAGATAAAGGCTTCATAGCTGAAAATACCAGGGCGGTATCGCTCAACTGAACAGCGTTGAACTCGGAGAATTCCGTATTTACATAACTTTCGTTCAGGTGTTCAATGAGGACATTTTGTTTGTTTGCAATGATCTGCGTCGCTTCTTGACAAGCCAGAATCTCTGTTTTTGCTTTTCGTACATAATACCCGTCGGCCTGGTTCTTGTTCGCGTTGTAATAAGCCCTGAATTGCAGCAAGGCCTCGGTGTAATTGCCCAACGATTTTTCCATGAGGGCAAGCCAAAACTGAGCAAGCGGCAGTTCGCCTTTACGATCGGTGTTAATGACATAGCTGTACCAGCGCTTTGCCTGCTGGTAATTATTGAAAAAACGATAGGATTCGGCACATTTGTATGCAAGTTTTATATCTGTGGAATCATACCACAAAGCGTTATTATAAAATGTGGAGGCGGTATAAAAATCACCATCTTCAAAAGCCTCATCGCCTATGGCGATACAATCTTCGTAATTTTGTGCCTGTGCAGGAACAGCCAGAAACAACAATATCCAGCATAACAGATAAAAAAATGTTTTATAAATGATCCTGTGCTTCATCTTTTTAAAAAATTGGACATGGTATTTCTCTGATTCTTCTGTACTTGTTCTTATCGTAAGTGTAACTGATAGAAAATTCTAATCCGCCCCTGACCTGGCTCGCAGGCCTTAGCCGCGATAAGTTCACATCGTAGCTCACGCCGAAGTTGATGTTCTTATAATCCAGTCCTGCCACCACGATGAGCGCGTCGGCATAACGGCCGAACAATCCGAAATTCAACGAAGTGTTGTCTGAATAATTCTTGCTGCGGTTGTATTTCAACATCGCGCCAAACAATATTTCCATATAAGGTTCCTGATAGCAGAACATCGCGCTGGGAAGCATATCAACGTCGGGTGATACCGCAAATCTTGCGCCACCATAGACGGTATGTTTCATGTTGAGCCGGATATCGTCGTTGTTCATATAACCTACCTTGGGGCGTGTGATGTGCGACGTGGAATAGCCGGCAGAAAACAATGATGTTTTATTGTATTGATAAAACCAATGAACACCTGCTGCAAAGTCAAAGTTCACAAAACTCTTTCTGCCGTATTGTTCGCCGGGATCGATGGCTGGATCGTAATAATTGCCGTTATACTGGTTGTCGTAATAAAGCGCCGTATAATCTATGCTTTGCTGTATGATTCCGGGCATCACTCCGATAGAGATAAAATTATTGTTTTTATAAGAGAGAGATTTGATGTAAGTTATTGCAAAACCCGTATTTATTGTGGAGTATTTTGAGTCTCCGGCGATGTCGGCATTTAACAAAACACCGATACCCAGGGCATCTTTGCGGTATTTTCTTCTCAAAGCCTGCATGTCAAAATAAGCTGCAATATTCTGATACGGCTTTGTAACAGAACTCCACTGCCTTTTTGAGTTCAGCCCGACACGGAATCGTCCTTTTATTAACCCGGCATTTGCAGGATTCAGCTCCAGCGGCGCTGCGGTATATTGCGAAAAATGAACATCCTGGCCGAGAACTTCGGCAGCGACCAATGAAAAAAACAGAATGAATAAAATTTTTCTCAAAAAAATCAGGTTTATAAAAATGCTAATTGTTGATGTAAAATTAATAATTAAATCACTGTTGTCCGGTAAAAATACAAAATTATTTTAGAAACTATGTAAGTTGT
>CAZMPB010000124.1:0-9623 GCA_964567775.1 uncultured Bacteroidales bacterium | reverse complement strand
ATGCCCGTTGAAGGCGGGCGCCCTTGCCGGTATACACCGGAAATCCCGCACCGGTTATTTTGTTTCCCAGTTCAAAATCAATAAGCTTATATTTCGAGGCAAGGTCCCAGTGAGGGACTGCATCTTCGGCTAAAGGAGGAATATCGCCTTCGGTATGTACGATCTCATTATCTTCTGCTGTTTTTCCGGGTTTAATGGATGGGTGAGGGGTATTGGGCAACTGGAGCAGCAGTCCGGTCAGCTTTTCTTCGGTTGTTTTTAGATTGTCTTCCAGATCTTTAACTGTTTTTTTTGTCTCAAGAGATTTCTCTTTCAACAGGTTGGCTTCCTGATGTTTGCCGTTTTTGAAAAGTTCTCCGGTTTCTTTTGCGAGTTTGTTGAGTTCGGCAAGGAGGTCGTCCATTTGTTTCTGCGTGCTTCTGCGTTCGTCGTCACAGGCAAGAATTTCCGCGACAAGTTGCGAAGCGTCAAAATTCTTTATTGCCAGGGCTTTTATTATATTTTCGGCATCGTTCCTGAGGCTGCTAATTTGTATCATGTTCAGATTTTTTACAAAAATAAAATTTCTTATGAATAAAAAAAAATCTCCGATCACAACAGCAACCGGAGATATTTCACAATAAAATACTTTTTATTAGTTTTTTTCGGTGTCTTGTTTTTCTAAAGGAGTAACCGAAACATAAGAACGGTCGTTTCTTTTCTTTTTGAACTCAACAATACCATCTGTCATTGCAAAGAGGGTATGGTCTGTGCCGATGCCTACATTCAGGCCGGGATTATGAACTGTGCCTCTCTGGCGGACAATAATATTTCCGGAAGTGGCAAGCTGACCGCCATATATTTTTACTCCTAAACGTTTGCTGTGTGATTCGCGCCCGTTGGTCGAACTACCAGCACCTTTTTTGTGTGCCATATCTGTTAATTTTTAATTATTAGCGAAATTAAACAAGAATATCTTCGATCTGTATTTTGGTCATATATTGTCTGTGGCCATTGGACTTCTGATATCCTTTTCTTCTTCTCTTTTTAAAAACGATCACTTTGTCGCTTTTCATATGCGACAGTATTTTTGCACTGATGCTGGCTCCTTCAACATTTGGGGTTCCAACTTTTACTGTTCCGGAGTTGTCAACGAGCAGTACTTTATCAAAAGTAACAGCAGCTCCTTCTTCTCCCGGGAGGCGGTGAACAAAAACTTCCTGTTCTTTTTCAACCTTGTATTGTTGTCCAGCGATATCAACTATTGCGTACATTATAAATAAATTTATGTTTTTTAAAATGGACTGCAAAGATATACAAACTTTTATTACCAAATACGTTCAATGAATTTTTTTTTCAATAAAATTTTCAAATTAATTTGTTGAACTGAAAAAAATATATACCTTTGCACTCCCTAAAAAAAGTTTAGCAATGAAAAGAACATTTCAGCCATCGCAACGCAAAAGAAAAAACACACACGGGTTCCGCAAAAAAATGGAATCAGCTAACGGACGCAGGGTTTTGGCAAACCGCAGAGCAGAAGGAAGGCATAAATTAACCGTTTCTGACGAAAAACAGCACAAAAAGTAAATTTATATAAATTCATAGTAATTTAATAAAAACATTTAATTTTGAGGAGATAATTGAGTTTGTCTCCTCAATTTTTTTTTAATATAGTGCTCATGGGCTTTTTTTCCTGGTTTTTAATTATCGTATTAGCTGGCTGGTTATTTTTCATTTATGTTTTCCCGTTCCTTCTAAGACTCTATCTGAAAAGACTCTCAAAAAGATTTGAAAATCAGGCACACCAAGCATCGAAACCTGAAAAAAAAGATGGCTCTGTGAGCATTGATTATATCCCGGAAGAACTCCAGAAAAAGGAGAAAGAAGCCCCGGGAGATTATGTGAATTTCGAAGAAATTGATAAAAAATAAAATACTTATGAAAAATTTTGATTACAAAAAATTCATACCTTATGCAGTTGCTATTGTGGTGTTTGTTTGTATTGTTTTTATATATTTCAGTCCTTTGCTCGATGGCAAACAGCTATACCAGAGCGATATTGTCAATTATAAAGGTTCCGCTCAGGAAATAAAGGATTTTCGGAATGCAACCGGCGACGAAGCCCTCTGGACCAACTCCATGTTCGGTGGGATGCCGGCCTTTCAGATCGATGTTTCTTTTAAAACCAATATTGCAAAAGTTTTCAACAATATATTTAAACTCTGGCTTCCGCATCCTGCCAGTATTTTATTTGTGCTCCTCATTTGTTTTTTTATTTTGCTGGTCAGCTTGAAAGCCGACCCATGGCTGGCTATGGTCGGGGCTCTGGCTTTCGCCTTTTCATCGTACTTTTTTCTCACGATCGCTGTGGGGCATAATGCGAAAACCCTCGCTATTGCATATATGCCCGCCGTATTATCCGGTATCCTTATGGCATACAGAGGCAGGTACCTGCTGGGTGCAGCGATTACCGCACTGTTTCTCGCCATCGAAATGTCGGTGAACCATGTTCAGATGACCTATTATTTTATGATGATCGTTGGATTTGTGGTGTTGTTTGAATTTATTTATGCCATCCTCAAAAAAAGTATTCCGAATTTTCTGAAAGCTTCCGCATTTTTAATTGTTGCGGCTGGGATTTCAGTTATTCCCAATATTTCAAACCTGTGGACATCGTCAGAATACATGGAAGAAACCATACGGGGCAAGCCGGAGCTCACTTCCAACAGCGAGGTCAGATCTTCCGGACTGGATAAAGACTATATTACTCAGTGGAGTTATGGAGTAGGAGAGACATTTTCGTTAATGATACCGAATGTAAAGGGTGGGGGCGATGCGATGATCGGCGAATCAAAATCCGCGCTGGATAATGTGGACAGGAATTTGCGCAAAGAAATCGCCAAACAGAATCATTACTGGGGCAATATGCCTTTTACTGCAGGGCCTGTATACGCCGGCGCTTTTATCTGTTTTCTTTTTGTCCTCGGGCTTTTTATTGTGAAAGGAAAGCTGAAATGGGCCTTGTTTGGTGTTACGGTGCTTGCCATATTATTGTCGTGGGGACATAATTTCATGCCGCTCACCGATTTTTTCATTGATTATGTGCCTTTTTATAGCAAATTCAGGGCTGTGTCCTCTATATTAATTATTGTGGAGTTGACAATTCCTTTGCTGGCCATTCTCGCCCTGAAAGAAATTGCCGATAATCCGAAACTGGTCAAAGAACAGAAAAAGTTTTTCTTTGTTGCGCTGGGGCTGACAGCCGGGCTGACACTGCTTTTTGTTGTGATGCCCAAAACATTTTTTGATTTTATAAAAAATACCGAAACGGCACAATTTGATGAATATGTGAAACAAGGCGCAAACCAGAATCAGATCGATCAATTCATAAGTAATCTGGAAATTGCGCGCATTTCGATTTTCAGGATGTCGTGCCTGCGTACCCTGGCCTTTATATTGATTGGCGCCGGGATGCTCTGGGCTTATGCTTCGGTAAAAAAGATGAGCAAATATATTTTATATGCCGGTGTTGCCGTGTTGATACTTATTGATATGGTTCCCGTAGATAAAAAATATCTTAATAATGATAATTTTATTGCTAAGAATAAAAATGAGAATCCATTCACCCCGTCAAATGCCGACCAGGCAATACTGGCAGACACCAACGCCTCATACCGGGTGCTGAACCTTACGGTAGGTAATTTCACTACCGATGGCTCAACTTCCTATTATCATAAATCGATAGGCGGCTACCACGCGGCCAAACTCCGCCGTTACCAGGATCTGATAGAACACCGCCTGGTGAAAGAGCACGACCGGCTGATAAAAACCCTTCAGGCAGGTGCGCCGGATTCCGTATTGACAGCAACTTTGTACGGCCTTACCTCCCTGAATATGCTGAATACAAAATATTACATTTATAATCCCGAGGCACGGCCACTGAGGAACCCTGCCGCATTGGGCAACGCGTGGTTTGTAGAAAATGTGAAGATGGTTGCCAATGCCGATGAGGAAATCAAGGCCATCGAAAACTTTATCCCGGCAACCACCGCTGTCGTCGACAAACGCTTCGAAAAGGAAATAAGCACCTTTAAGGGAGAAAAAAATCCGGCATCGACCATAGTCCTTTCTGATTATAAACCCAACCATCTGACTTATGAAGTGAAAAATCTCACGGCCAGCCAGCTTGCTGTATTTTCCGAAATCTATTATGATAAAGGCTGGAATGCATATATTGACGGGAAAGAAACACCTTATTTTCGTGCGAACTATGTGCTGCGCGCCATGGTTGTACCGGCAGGCGAACATAAGATTGAGTTTAAATTTGAACCCCAATCGTATTTTACCGGAGAAAAAGTTTCGTTAGCCGGCTCTGTCTTATTGGTGCTGATCATTGGTGCTGCCCTGTTTTTTGAATACCGCAGAAAAAAGAAAACACCCATTGAGCCCCAGGCAAAAAATGAGGAAATACCCGTGGTACCAATGACAAGTAAAGGGAAACAGAATGTTGTCCCTAAACGAAAATAGAAGGTGCAACCCGAACCACAGCAAAATAATATGATCGTTGTTGTCGATTATGGTATGGGAAATATTGGCTCAATTGTCAATATGATAAAAAAAGCCGGGGGAGAGAGTACGGTTTCTTCCGATATTAAAATTATTGGTGATGCAAAAAAACTAATAATCCCTGGCGTGGGATCTTTTGATAATGGGATGAGAAACCTCCATGACTTAGGATTGATCGATGTCTTGTGTAAAAAAGTACTGGTAGAAAAGATTCCGATCCTGGGCATATGCCTGGGTATGCAGCTTTTAGCAAAAAGCAGCGAAGAAGGGGTTTTGCCGGGTCTGGGATGGGTAGATGCTGCATGTAAAAAATTCCATTTCACGGGTCAAAATCAGAAACTACGCATTCCGCACATGGGCTGGAACGAAGTTAACATCAAAAAGAAAGATGGGATTTTCAGGAATATGTATGACGACGCTTCATTCTATTTTGTGCATTCGTATTATGTGGAATGCGGCCATGCAGAAGATGTAGCAGCGACAACAGGCTATGGTTTTGACTTTACATCAAGCCTGCAGCATCAGAATATTTTTGCAACGCAATTTCATCCCGAGAAAAGCCATAAATACGGGCTGCTGGTCATGAAAAATTTTGTGGAGGGCTGCCATGCTTAAGATACGTGTTATACCATGCCTCCTGCTGAAAAATGAAGGACTTGTCAAATCGGTTAAGTTTAAGGCTCCGACTTACGTTGGCGATCCTATCAATGCTGTTAAAATTTTCAACGATAAAGAAGTTGACGAACTGCTTTTTATTGATATTGAAGCCACAAAAAAAGGTCGGGAACCCAATTATGACCTGATCGCGCGTATCAGTGGCGAGGCATTTATGCCTTTCGGCTATGGCGGTGGCATAACCACGGTGGCGCAGGTAAAAAAACTTGCCCGGCTTGGAGTCGAAAAAGTATCACTCAATGCCTGTGCACGGAAAAATCCGGATATCATCACACAGGCAGCAGAAGTAGCCGGTTCGTCAAGCGTGGTGGCCTCCATAGATGTCAAAAAAGATCTGTTTGGCCGATATCGTGTTTATGATTATACGCAGCAAAAAACAACTTCTTTGGATCCCGTGGAGTTTGCACAACTCATGGAAAACAAAGGTGCCGGTGAAATTTTCCTCAATTCTGTTGATCGCGACGGGACATTTTTAGGATATGATACTGAGCTGATCAAAAAAGTGGCACAGGCGGTTACGGTGCCGGTGATAGCCTCAGGGGGTGCCGGCAGTATAGGGCATTTTACCGATGCTGTTAAAAGCGGGGCTTCCGCTGTGGCAGCAGGCAGCTTCTTTATTTTTTATGGGCCTCACAGGGCTGTGCTGATTACCTACCCGGAAAAAAGTGCACTGAAAGAGATTTTTAAATAAGGGATGGCGCATGCCGCTTACTTTTTCGATTTTATCATATTTTTTACTTTTAAAAATACCTTATCAGCCAAATCGTTGGCATCATCGGAAACTTTCAGAAAATAGCAGGCTGCAGCATAAACGAGGATGATGGGTGCCGAAACCATTAAAATCTGCAATATCGGGTTGTGGAGCTTTGGGAATAGATAGGATACAAAAAACAGCACAATAAGGAGCAAAATCACTTTTAATGTGTTGAAGGTAAACGGTTGTATTTTCCATTTTTTGTAGATAAAAACAAATTTAAAAATATTGTAAAGCACAATAGATATCAGAACGGAGAGACAGGCGCCGTACATATTGAGGACGGGAATCAGTATCAGGTTGAGGATTATGGTAAGTATTCCTATGGCAAACAACAGTACCAGGTTGAATTTGTAGTGTTTGTGCGAATTCATCAGTATTTCGGTATTCACGCCTGTGGCGGCATCAATAAAGCGGGCCAGGCCAATAAAAAGCGCCACATATTTTCCCGCGATGTATATCGTACTGTTGGGGATAAGAGAAAAAATGGCTTCAATATTTACCCAGATTACCAGAAAGATCAGTCCTGCAACGATAGCCTGGTTTATAGAAGTTTTTTTGTAAATTTCGTTGATTTTGTCTATGTCGTTGTTTTTCCATGCATCGGCAATTATCGGTACGGAAATCTGGGCAATGGCTTTACGTGGCACTTCAATTACATTGCCCAGGAGGTAAGAGATGGAGTACACCCCGGCAAAGTACAATCCCGACAGGGAGCTGAGCATGATAACATCCATACGGGCCACGGCAAAGGCGCCCAGACTACCGAAAAATACAAAGATGCCATAAGTAATCATTTGTTTCCGCAGTTCGGGAGTTACAAAGCTGAAATCGGGCTTGAAATGAAGGGTGTGCATTGACCGCAGGTACAGGATCAGCACTATCAGCGATATGCCATAGGAAAGCACATAAAAATTAATAAAAGTCTTAAAGCTGATAAGTTGCGATAACAGCAGCAAAATAATCAGAAGGTACATAAACTTATTCAGCACTTCCCTTAACAGGTTGGGGACAACTATCCTGTATTGCAGGCTGCTGTATGTTTCAAAGATCTGGTAATACATTACGATAAAAATCAGTGGGATAAAATAGTAATAGTAGTCTACAATGAGCGGTGATTTTTGTATAAAAAGCCCGGCAAACTGTTCGTGGAAAATCAGCAACAACGACCCCAGCACCAGAAACCCCAGCGCAGGTATTGATATCATATAAAAAAGAAAACCGTTGTCTTTTTTGCTTTTATCCCTGAAATAGCTGTAAAACTTTGTGGCTACACTCCAGATTCCCAGTTGGGCCAGCATGGCAAACATATAGCTGCCGTCGTACAATACACGGGTAAGGCCAATCTGTTCGGGCGATAAAATAAGCGGCGAGAGCAGCAAAAAGTTTACATAACCCAGCATCATGCCACAGTAGATCACGATAGTGCTTTTTATGCTTTGCCTTTTTATTATGCCCACTTTTCTGCTGGTTTTTGCGCAAATTTAAAGTAAAGTTTTACACTCTATAAAAAAATACATTAAAAGACGAATATTTTCTCAACGGATTTTGGCCGGTATTATTTTATTTTTTTCGTAAAGATAATGTTGGCATTGAGTTGCCAAGGCAGCATATAAAATAAGTATATCCCAAATTCAGCATTAGAATATTCCTAATGCGTAGCATTAGAAAATTATTGATGTAATTGTTTGAAATTAACCAATATACAATGTCATTTTTAATGCTGAATCGACAAAGTAAATGTAATTCCCGACAGAAAAAAAATGTCGGGAAACATTTACTAAATCGGGATTAACCCAACTAAAGCATTAGTTCGCAAACTCCTAATGCTTAATTTGTGTATATGAAACGTGATTCGGCGGCAAATAAAAATTTATCAATACTTTTGCAGAAAAAATATTTAAATGAGATACGCCATTATCACCCCGGTTTATAATGAAGAGAAGAGCGTGAAAAATTTGCTGGACTCGGTGGTCAATCAGACACTCAAGCCCGGGCAATGGGTGATTTATGATGATGGTTCTAAAGATAATACGGCTGCAATTATCAATGAGTACGTGAGTAAATACCCGTGGATAAAACTTGTACAGAACACGGCAAAAAAGAAACACATGGCCGGCTCGAATATCGCGCGGATCTTTAACAATTGCTACAGAAATTATGTGGATGCCGGCATGGATTTTATTGTGAAACTTGATGCCGATCTTACTTTTGAACCGGATTATTTTGAATCCATTGCCCGGCATTTCAGCGAAAACAAGAAGCTGGCCATCTGTGGTGGTGTTTGTCTGGTTGAAAAAAACGGCGAATGGAACCTCGAAAAGATCACCAACAAGGACCATGTGCGCGGCGCTATAAAAGCCTACCGTAAAGAGTTTCTTGACCTGACCGGCGGGCTGAAAGAAATTGACGGCTGGGATGCCGTGGATGAAATGCTGGCAAAATTTCACAACTATACAATACTTGCCGACCTCAATCTGAAAGTGCTGCATCACAGGCCCACCGACAACAAGACTGGCCATCTTAAAGCCCATAAAATGACAGGCCGCGGTTGCTATTATGAGGGCTTTAATTTCTGGGTCGCCTGTATTTCCTGTTCCAAACGAATTATGTACAAACCTGTGATCATCGGGCCATTTGTAGCCATCGGCACGTATATCCTGATGTTTTTTGGAAAGGAAAAACCGGTGGTGACTAAGGAAGAAGCCCGTTTTATCAATAAGCTCGTGTTTAAAAATGCCATGAAAAAAGTTTTCGGATGATCGACAATAATAAATATTACGAGCAATATCAATGGGATGTTATTGATGAAGAAGGGCTTTCCGGAAAGATCAGCAAATTTTTTGAAACAATTCCTGACGATGTTACTTCCATCATAGATATAGGCTGCGGCAATGGTATCATCACCAACGAACTTGGGAAAAAATTCACTGTTTTGGGCGTCGACCGCAGCGCCAATGCTCTTGCGCACGTAAAAACCGAAAAATTGCAGGCGTCCTCAGCAAATATCCCGTTACCTGATGTTTCGTATGATATGGTGCTTTCAAGTGAAATGATCGAGCATCTTGATGAGGAGACGCTGCGGAAAACGGTAAACGAAATAAAAAGATTATCGAAAAAATACATTTTTATCACGGTTCCCAACGGCGAAAACCTAAATAAATTCCAGCTACATTGCCCCGAATGCGGAAAAAATTATAACCATTCCTATCATCTGCATAGCTTTACTTTAGAAAAACTCAAGGATCTTTTTTCAGGATATAAGGTTGAAAAAGCTTTTTATTATGGAACTCCGGTACGCAGATATAATAATGTATTGGCCAAATTAAAAATGAAGATATGCCCTCCGGCTTCCTGGTTTCCTTATTTTGCAAAAAAAACGAAAGATGAAAAGACCATGTGCCCATTTTGCGAGCACGAATTTGTTCATAACTACAGGTTCAATCTTTTGGCATTTCTCATCGATGCTTTCAATATGGTCATTTCCCGTAAAGTTCCTTACTGGATCTTTGTTTTATTCCAGAAATAATTGAGGTCAGATAGCTTCTGAATTACCGTGTAATTATAGGCGTAAAAAATCAGTATTTGATAAATTTCGCCGCTTTTATTCCGGTCTCCGTATATACTTTTATAAAATACAAGCCTT
>CAZMPB010000123.1:0-9654 GCA_964567775.1 uncultured Bacteroidales bacterium | reverse complement strand
CTTAAATTTAGTTATTTTTTTTGGGGCAAGATAAAACATACTGAGGGACTAAAAACTTCAAATTTCTTCGTTCGTCTTCGTTCTTCAAATCCTTGCGTTCGGCGGGCTCAGCACAGGCATGTACGCTTAGTACACTGCGGTTTTCAGAACTTCGACTGCCTCGAACTTTTTTGTATTTAAAGGCGCCCGATCAAGGTCAGTTGAGATGCACTTAAAAAGTAATATTCTGAAATTCGTTATCAGCACCAACCATGGCCTGATTAACGCAACTATCAAGGTATGTAATGGTTCTGATTGATTTGCCTGAAGGGATGATTTCGGTTTTGCCACTGCCTATCCAATAGCAATAATTGATAAACTGAAGGGCTTCAATGATGTTTACATGGAAACTCATTTCGTCCGAACTGCTTCCTGAAAGCGGAATACATGAAGCTTTGCCGTTGTACATAAAAAGGTCGTCGGTGATATTCTGATGCGTGGAGCTGCCCAAAATCCACTCTAAATAATGTAATGATGACCATTGCATGACAGGGGATGTCGAATTGATCTGCAGATAAGATGTATCAGTAAACGAATAATTGTTGTTGTCCGTGATGTAAATTTTTTTGTAACCGCTCACAGGAACAGTTCCGATGGAGTAATTATTAAAACTGATTTCAAATTTCGAATTTAGAGGAAGATCTGGTGAGGGAATTTCGACGATCATTTCTCCGGCACGGCTGATGCCGTCAAAACACGTGCAGCCGCCTGCCGGGAAAACTATATGAAGCGTTTTTGGCCATGTTACCGTGTCGAAAGGAAGCAGGTTTAAAGTGATACAGGGATCGTTGTATCTGAAGTTTGTGGAATCATTGGGATGGTACAAGCTGTCGTTGATGGCTATGACACTATATAAAAATGTTTTAAAAATATCATTAGAAACAGTTTCATACATATTGCTGATCTGGACATGCCGCATATCGCTCAGATCGTCCGGATCATCTTTATGGCATGATTGAAATAACGTAATACCAATCGAAGTTGTCAGCAATATGAAAAGGACTCTTTTCATTTTTCTTTTTTTATAAAAGTCAAAAATGTGTATTGCAAACCATTGTTTGCATCGGTTTGTTTTTCGTCTTCTTCCTGAAGTTCCCATTCATCAGGACATATTTCGGGGAAGAAGGTATCCGCCTCCATAATAATGTGGACTTTTGTGATATATAATTTTTGGGCAATTCCGAAGAACTGTCTGTAAATACTGGCGCCCCCCATGATGAAATTTTCTGAATTTTCATCCATTTTTTCAATGGCTTCCGGGATGGAATAAACTGTTTCGCAACCATCGAATGTTTCGCCGGGTACATTAGTGATCACGATGTTTTTTCTTTTAGGCAAAGGCCGGAATGGCAAGGAAAGGTAGGTGTTTTTTCCCATGACGACCGTATGTCCTGAAGTGATTTTTTTGAAACGTTTCAGGTCTTCAGAGATGTGCCAGAGTAACTGGTTGTTTTTGCCTATTCCATAATCTTCGGCAATGGCGACAATGATGGATATTTGTTTTTTTTCTGTCATCTGATTTAAAAAATGAATTAAACGGATACGGCAGCTTTGATGTGGGGATGCGGGTCGTAGCCCTGGAGTTCGAAATCTGAAAATTGAAATCTGAAAATATCTTTAACCTCCGGATTTATTTTCATTATCGGCAATTGTCGGGGTTCGCGGGCAAGTTGCAGTTTTGTCTGTTCAAGATGGTTGTTGTACAGGTGGGCATCCCCGAAAGTATGTACAAAGTCCCCGGGTTTTAATTCGCAAACCTGGGCCACCATCATGGTAAGCAAAGCGTACGATGCAATATTGAACGGCACTCCGAGGAAAATATCTGCACTTCGCTGATAAAGCTGGCAAGAAAGTTTTCCGTCAGCAACATAAAACTGAAATAAAACATGGCAGGGGGGTAGGGCCATTTTCTCTATTTCGCCGATGTTCCAGGCGCTCACGATCAGCCTGCGTGAATCGGGGTTGGTTTTGATGCTTTGTATCAATTGTGTTATCTGATCGATAGTCCGGCCATTTGATGTTTGCCACGAACGCCATTGTTTTCCGTATACGGGACCCAGGTCGCCATTTTCATCGGCCCATTCGTCCCAAATGGAAACATTGTTATCTTTCAGGTATTTGATATTGGTGTTGCCCTGAAGAAACCAGAGTAATTCATGTATTATTGAACGCAGGTGAAGTTTTTTGGTAGTTAATAAAGGGAAGCCATTATTCAGGTCGAAGCGCAACTGATAACCAAAAACGCTGACGGTGCCTGTTCCTGTGCGGTCTGATTTGGAAGTGCCGTTTTGCAACACATGATCAAGAAGTTCGAGGTATTGTTTCATTTATTTTTTGTGATAAAAAAACAAAGTTATTTTTTTTCGTGTAAATGTTTCAAAAAATATGAATAAAAAAAACCGACAGATTTTTACCGCCGGTTTTAAAAACAATTATGAAAACAAAATTACGGCAAGGAATTAAGGTATTGGATTTCTGCTGCTGTAAGAGTTAACCCGTGATCGGTAACATTCCAAACAATTGATTGGATACTACCTTCTTCACCAAAGGGATATTGTTTGGGAGCCATGATGGTGGTGATCTGATTCAGATCAGGATTGTTTGTGACAGGTCCGATGTAATATATCGCGTCGTAGCTGCTTGGGGCTAATGAGGCATTTAAGCAATAAGCTTTTATATGTGCAAAAGCTGTATCCAAGGCCGGGACAGGAATTGTGATAGATTGCATGATATATCCTTTCTGATAAACGCCAATATGTTCGTTTATGTCTGCCGAATCAACAAAAATCAAACCGCCGGGTATCGTAACTGAAGATGGGGTAGGCAGTGCATTGAAAAATTTAATGTATAAACTAACAAAAGTCCCTGTTCCGTAGTCGATCCAGGCTTTATCATCAGGAACGATAGGGAAGGGGCCGGTATATTTCGGTTTGTCGACCTGATAATCTTTACCCTGAATACCTCCGCGGATATCGCCGATAATAAATATATTCGCCGGCAGTGTAAAGGCAGTGCCTGTCGGATAGCCCGGAGTGGTGCCGAGTCCAGCCATAAAATGGTCTGATGTTGGACCGTAGGGGCCTCCGCCTGTCGGGATGATTACCAGTTCGTGGCTTTCTTTTTTGCATGCGCTGAACACCATTAATGATGCAGCAAGGGCAAGGAACAGGAGTTTAATTTTTGTTTTCATATCTGATTATTTTTGGAGTTACATATTTAAAATAAAATACTGCAGGATGTGCTGGACATCAGAACTGATATTGTGCTGTACCTCGTTATGGAAGGTAGTGTAATAAATCACGCCGCCGTAGCCCGCGCTTTCGCATGATCCGATGAAGTCGCCATGTGCAAGATGTGCGGGCAGGGCATTAACTGATATCGTTATGGTCTGTACATTAGAAGGGTTTCCCGGCGGGAAGTGGCAAATGGTTACCCATCCCTGGTCGAGCATCCGCTGTATAGATTTATTGGGTGAAGGGGTAGGGTAGATGCGGGCGGCTAATGGTCCGTAAGTAGTATTGTCTTGTATCAGAATTTCCCAGGGGAGGTCAATCAGTTGAATAACTTCCCAGCCTCCGAGGTCGTATTCTATATTAATGGTGTTAATTCCCAGGTAATCGATAAGGTCCTGTACAACAATTTGAGCATTATTTACCATGGTGGCAGGGCCTGATTTTGAGGTGCACAAGGTACTGTCTTCGATAAATCCGCCCGGCAGTCCGTTAGGGCAGGTAGCTTTTATTCCGTAAGGTTCGTGCCCATGGCCCTGACTTTTAAAATTGCCATCGCCGGTAAGGTATTCCACGGCCCAGTCGGAGGCGTAAAGGCTGCCCCCATTTTGTACATAGGTAAGCAGGTTTTGGTATTTGAGAGAGTCCATAAGTCCTTGTTTGCCGCAATTCAGGAAGATGGCGCCAAAGGTTTCGAGCAGGGCCAGGTTGCTCAGGTCGCTGACAAATATCTCCTGAACACTGTATCCCAGCGAGTCCTGAATGATAACCTGAATGTTGTCGTACAATCCGTGGATATAGGCAAGACTGTCGGCCTGCAGTAGCCTGAGTGTTCCTGCGGGCACGGTGCTGGTCTGGTTTTCGGCAATGCTGACAGGGTATTGCGCCCTGAAAATGTTTCCTCCTCCGGTCTGGATGTTCAATACCTGTTCGCCTATAGGGGCCTCGAGCGTGAAAGTGCCGTTTATTGAGGATTTCGTGATATAAATTTCACCGTTGGCATCTATAAAAACAGTTGCGTTAGGAATGGGTGTTGTACCATTTTTAGCAAGAACTTTGCCGGTAACATAACCTGTTACTACAGTGTCAACCGGATCGGGGCTGTCTTTTTTGCAGGAAGATAAAATAAAAGCAAAAATTGCAAAGAACATTGCAAAGAGGAATAGATTTTTTTTCATGGTATTTTGAATTTGATTATAATTAAAATTCGGATGCGGTTTAAAATTAAAAACGGTGATTCTTGTAAATACTTTGGTAAATATACAAAAAATAATCACGGAAGTCAATAAGAAATCCCTTATACCTGAAAAAAGTTATAACAATTTTTTAGAATACGTATTTATTTAGTGCCTCCAAGAAAACTCGTGTTTGCAAAAAGAAAACGCCAAGTTGGAGGCTTGCAAAGCGACAAAAAGCGGAGTTTACTGGTGTAAATGAGCATTTTTGGCGCAAGCGTAACGAAGAAATTGACGTTTTCTTGCAAACACTATTTATCTGTATTCTGTGGGAGTAATTTCTCCGTTAAGCAGCATAAGTCCGTTCATGGCCAATGCGCGCATCTCATCTTCGCCGGGGTAAACATCAACAGAAGAAATTTTACCTACCTTTTCTTTTATAAGATTCACGAATGCCTTATCATAGGCCATTCCGCCAGTGATCACAATAGAGTCAACCTCAGAATCAAGCACGACGGCCATTGCCCCGATCTCTTTTGCGATCTGGTAAGCCATGGCTTTTTGAATGAATATCGCTTTTTCATCGCCGGCGATGACTCTTTGTTCTACTTCATAGGCGCTGTTGGTGCCCAGGTAGGCAACATAGCCTCCTTTACCGGTAATCATTTTTAAAATTTCCTTCTCTGTATATTTTCCGCTGAAGCATAAACGTACCAGATCGCCGGCAGGCAAAGTCCCGCTGCGCTCAGGAGAGAAAGGGCCTTCACCGTCGAGGGCCTGGTTCACATCGATCACTTTGCCTTTTTTATGTGCACCTACACTAATTCCTCCACCTAAATGTACAATGATAAGATTCAGTTCTTCATATTTTTTAACAATGGCCTGAGCATGCATACGCCCTATCGCTTTTTGATTCAATGCATGAAAGATGGATACTCTTTTGAATTCCGGATGTCCGCTCACCCTGGCAATGTCGTCAAATTCATCTACAACTACGGGGTCGGCAATATAAGCTTTGGCGCCAGGTATCATCCTGGCAAGGTCGTCTGCTATCAGTCCTCCTAAGTTGCTGGCATGTTGTCCTAAAACACCCTGTCTCAGATCGGCTTTCATGGCTTCATTTACTTCATATACACCCGAAGGTATTGGTTTTAACAAGCCCCCCCGGCCTATGATGATCTCTATCGATGATAAAGATATGTTTGCGGTTTCCAGTTCTTTTACAATGATGTCTTTTCTGTATTCATACTGATCTGAAATTCTGTCAAATTTTTCAATTTCTTCTGCTGGATGTTTGATATTTATTGTAAAAACAAGGTCATTGGATTTGAAAACAGCTATTTTGGTTGATGTAGAACCAGGGTTGATCGTCAGGATGTTTCTTTTTTCCATTTTTTTTGTAATTAGATTTTTTGAAAAAGTTTTGATTTTTATTTTGCCAGGCAGGCCGCAAGGGCGATGGAATACAATTTTGTTTTTTCGCTGTCGCCTCGCGAAGTCAGCACTGCGGGAACCTTTGCTCCGAAAACCACCGCACCGAGTTCTCCTCCCGCTAATTTGGTATTTGTCTTGAAAAACACGTTGCCTGCTTCTATATTAGGGAAAAGAATGGCATCCGCATCGCCCTGGATGGGGCTGTTGAGTTTTTTTATTTCGCAGCTTTCTTTATCAACGCAGACATCTAAAGCCAATGGCCCGTCGATGATAGCGCCTTTTATCTGTCCGCGGTCAGCCATTTTAGTTATGATTGCAGCCTCAACACAGGCAGGCATCCCGACAGACATTTGTTCTGTGGCTGCCAGGATAGCAACCTTAGGTTTTTCAATACCAAGGGCATGTGCAGTTTGTATGAGGTAGTTGGTCATCGTAATCTTTTGTTTCAGATCGGGCAGCGGGATAATGGCCACATCAGCAACGATGATCAGTTTGGGGTATCTTGGATTTTCAATGACGGTAACATGGCTCAATATTGAATTGGGGGATGCCATAAGTCCTTTTTCCTTGTTAAGTATAGCCCTCATATATTTGTCGGAGCTGACAAGGCCTTTCATCAATATGTTTCCCTCCCCGGAATTGATCAGTTCTACCGCTTTTTCGGCAGCCTTTATTTCATCGGCTTCCTGAACGATATTGAATTTTTCTATATCAATGTTCATTTCGCCACAAACCTTTGCTATGGTATCTTTGTCGCCTACCAGGGTGGCATCGAGCAATCCCATTTCCACTGCTTGGTTTATGGCGCCTATCGTATGAGAATCGTTTGCGTAAGCTGCAACCAGTCGTTTTTTTGATTTGCTTTTCAGCAGGTCGAACATCTGTTCAAGTTTTGTAACGGGCATAATTATAGTCCTTTCTGATTTTGTGAATTATTTATTTAATTATTTTGTGTAAAAATCGATCATTTTTTCTATCGAAATCGTGCAGACCCGACAGAAGTTATCAACGGAGATGGATTTCATGGTGCAATCGTAAGCCGGGCGGTAAACTCCCTTGGTAACATATCCGCCGCCTTCAAAAACACCTACCTTGCCTTTGTATTTCGTATCGTTGGGAGTAGGCACCGGTGTCTCTTTATCAATAAGGTTTTTCCACTTCGAATCAAAGTCAACCATCGTTGTAAGATTAGGATCGGGTGGCTCGACATCGAGCGGATAGAAATCATTATAGGATGTTTCGGAATCATAATATTCATCTCCCAGCCCGGCAAATGAATGGCCGAATTCATGTGTGTAAATATATTCAGAATATGGGCTGCTGTTTACACTAACGGCATAGTGATTATAAATGGCGCCTCCGCCGTATTTTGAAGAATTTGCAATAATATAGATTTGATCGTATGGCGCGTTTGATGCCACATTTCTCAGGGCTTTGTTGTCGGATGTCATCAGGTATCTTTCTGTGTCAAATGTGTAAAAAGTTGAACTGACCAGGGTGTTTTTCCAGATGTTATTGCCGGGAATATCAGTGCCCGATTCTTTTGAAGGGGCTTTAATCGCCCAGATATTGAATTTATCTTTGTTTTGTTTGTAAGGCCGTGCGTTAAAAAGATATTCTGCAAACTTGCGGGCATCCTTGATAAATTTGTCCATCTCTTTGTCCGTATAGCCTTCCGGAATAACAACAATATCAACTTTCACTGCAGGGTCGCCCGAATTCAAAATATCAATTTTCGGATATTCCGCCTTGCGTTCTTTGACAATAAAATAGTTTTTCGGGTCGATGGAATATTCGAATTTTTTCTCGAAAACACCTTTTTTGTTCCGGGAATAAAACTCGCATTTCACTGGTTTTTTTGGGAAAGGCATTGTAACCGTCTCTGAAAATGTCTTGTAGGTGATTTTTGCTTCGTTCGTGGTTTGCCATTCCGAGAACAAAGTATTATATGTGTAGGAGTAGATCAAATTGTTGCTTTCTGTATCGTAAACCAGAAATTTATATTTTCCATAATTAAAAATATCGAGAAGATTTACTTTTGAACCGCCCCAGTATGGCTCTTGTATCAGCTCATCGATAGAGAAGATGTCTGTCAGGTTGTTGCCTGTGTGAAAATAGTCAATGCGGAGTGTTTTGTTTTCAAAATAGTCGTCGAAAGCGGCCTGTAAATTGAAACAAGCCAGCATCAGCAAAAGAAAAAATATTTTTTTCATAAGAATTATTGTTGAAATTATGCGTGAAAATAATATTTTTTGAAACACCAAGAGAAGTTTAGCTCATTTAATATTCACTTTGAATTATTTTTTTTGAATAAAAAAAATTATAATGGTAAAAAAAACAGTATAACGGAACAGGCTGTAGCCTGTAAGAATAATAACGGCTTAGGCTGGAGCCTAAGCCGAACGGGGAAAATTATATACATTTAATTGAAAAAATTCAAGTATTTAATTATTGTAATTTGTTGACTTTATATATTTTATTGATTATATTTGCTGAAAAATTATTAACCAAAACTGAAAAACATGCAAATTTTATTTTTAATTTTCGCTATTATAGCAGTTGTTTTAGGCTTTGTTGGCCTTATAACCATCATCAAGGGCTTTGTTGACAAAAATAACTCAAGGGTATGGTTAGGAACCATAATGGTATGCATTATGCTCATATTAGGAGTTTGCGGAGCTTTTGTCATTGCAAAGAAAGCTCTTGTTGCAAAAAGAGTTTATCAAAAAACACATGGCATGATAAATAATAACAATTATGACTATAAATGCATGCATGATGCGTTTAAATCATGTTGTCCTGGTGACACTACAATATGTGGTGATTCAACAGAAATGCAGGTAATTGTTGAAAAGAAATGCATAAAAAAAGGTGACGGAAAGCCATGCCCGCATCACATGAATTGATTTTCAATAAATTTTTTGATAGCAGAGGGTGATAATTTTTTTAATGCATCACCATTATTTTTCTTGTTTCAGAATAATTTCCTGAGCTTATCTTAACGAAATATGGGCCGGCAGGGAGTGTGCTGACATCAGTAATGAGCATGCGATCCGTCAGGCTGCTTTCGCTGAAAGACAAAACTTCTTTTCCGATCAGATCAAATATTTTGACGATGACTGGAGTGTCGTCATTGTTTTTCATTTGTATGAACAGCTTGTTAACTGCAGGGTTTGGAAATACTATTGCCTGAATTTGTTTGCCTTCTTCAATTATAGTTGTCGTACCACTCAGGTAAAATTTATGCGGGTCGGGTTGGCCGATCAGCGGATGGTTAACACTGCGGGGTGACTGGTCGGAGGCATGGACAAAATAAACAATGGTGTCGCCGCCCTGCTGCTGGGGGATGTTGGCTGTCCAGTTGTTTCCGGAGGTATTCGTCATGTTGATTTTTGTCCATGTACCCCAGGAGCCGTGAAATACCCGGTACTTAACATATACCGAATCGGCGATGATGTTGCTGCCGCTCAGGGCATAAATTTCTGTATTAATGGCGTAAAAGCTCTGTATGGGCTTTTGGCCAAGCAGCGGATAATGCCTGATGTACAACATTCCCTTATCTGCAATTTCGTGAGTTCGGCAATGCAGGGCATCGGTCGACTGCCATGAGTTATAGGTGATACCATGGATTTCATAACCTGGCATAGCATACTGGTATATAGCCAGCGCATTATTGTCGTAAGTAAGGCTGGTGCTACCTTTAGTAGGAACAAATACTTTATTGTTCAGTATAAGTGAGTTGGTGTACGGCTGACCGTTGGGTTCATAAACCCGGT
>CAZMPB010000122.1:0-9759 GCA_964567775.1 uncultured Bacteroidales bacterium | reverse complement strand
GTAACAGACTACGGGCGAAATAATGGATAAGCAAACGACAATGGGCGGGGAAGCTGTCACCGTGATGGTGGTGGTAGCGGTACATCCATTGGCATCAGTAACGGTATAGGTATAAGTTCCTGAGCCAACAGTAAAGATCCCGGTACCGGTGTACGGAGCGGTTCCTCCGGTGGCTGTTACGGTAACATTGGTGGTTGCGCCGTCACAGGTAATTACTGCCGCTGTGGATGTGGCTGTCAGCGGGGCGGGTTCCTGCAGGGTAATGCTTGTGGTAGCTGTACATCCGTTGGCATCGGTAACGGTGTAATTATAAGTACCGGCTCCTACAGTGAATGTGCCTGTTCCGGAGTAAGGCGCTGTCCCGCCGGTGGCTGAAACACTTACTGTGGTGGTGCCGCCATGGCACAATATCGGAGCAGCAGTAGCTGTAACACTAATGATAAAGGCAGGGTCAACAACTGTGGATGCAGATGCCGTACAGAAATTATTGCCATTGGTTACCGTAACTGTATACGTTCCGGCAGCGGCATTCGTGAAGTTAGTTATTATAGGGTTTTGCAATGTTGAAGTAAAATTGTTGGGGCCTGTCCATGAGTATAACTGATAGTTACCGGTACCTGAAGCATAGAGGTTGATGGTGCCTCCATAGCATACAGGGCCGCTGTTTGATGCACTTACTACAGGTTGTGCATAAACATTTACAATGATAGGAACAAGATTAGGGCTGATGCATGAGTTGGAGATGCCTTCAGCAACATAATAAGTGAAAGTTCCCACGGTGGCTGTGGATGGTGTCAGCGAAATTTGCGGCGTTCCGGTCGGTGAGGTATAAAAATACAATGTATAAGAAGGGTCTGTGGCTGTGGCAACCAGTGGTGTTGCCGGGGCTCCCTGGCAATAAATTACGGGGCTTACCACCGTGGGGGTTGAAACAATATTTGTGACGGTAATGGTAAACTCAAAGAAGCAGTTTGTTGTTCCCGGAGGCACTGAAAAATATGTGGTAGTGCCGGGTGTTGCAGGGAATGGATTGTTAATGGTATATTCGATGGATGTGTTGGTAACAGGGTATTCATTATAAAAATGTGAACCTGCCAGGAAATTTCCGGATACCTGGGTTATTGGGATACTGTTCCCGATATTGCAAAAAATCAAATTAATATTACTTTGACCTGCACAATTCTGGGCAACATAGTCTTCGGCATCAATGGAAATTATCAGCGGGTTATAAATGGGAACTCCACCGCAAGGGCCCTGACTTTGGTATCCTTGAATAAAATCCAATGTTGTAGAAACCTGGCTAATAGCTCCGGTGCCACTGATGGCACCATCAAGAATTATTTGGGGAGGACAGTCGATATTGGTCAGCAGGTTACAGTCGGTGGTAGCTCTTACCCGGTATATCAGGGTCCCCAGAAGGTCATCGGGATTGGCAGGCAGAGGAAGCGTACCGATATCCCAAACAATAGAACCATTGGCGCCCATGGTCGGGTCGAAATACAGGTTATTGGGAGTGGGGGCTGGGCTAAATAAAATATTGTTGACGCTGGAAACATAAGTTGAAGCATAAGGAATGGGGATGACCACTCTGGCATTGTTGATAGCCTCAGTCCCCCGGTTTCTTACTTCCAGTCTGTATTCAATTTTATCACCTGGATAACAAATCAATGGATTGCCGGTAACATAAGGAATACTGCCTATGCTTTGCACAACATTCAGGCCTTCCGGTTCCGGCACATGGGCATCAACAGCCATGGCGATGCAAAATATGATGTAGGTATCTTGCGTTGAGCCATACCTGAAGGTGGTTGATGTCTGGTTATTGGTAATGACTTCATTATTGGCATTGGGAATGTTAAACATACTGATGTCCATACCGGTGTTATTCAGGAGATTGGGGTTGCGGGCATTACCTCCGGTATAAACAGAACTATTGAAAAAGTTGTTGGCTGAGTTGCCGGAATGGTTTAACGTAAGCCAGGTTGCGTCAGAAACTTTTTGAATTTGAAAATAGTCACCTGAAATTCCCACATCTCCTTCTCCCGCCATCATACCCAACTTCATGTTTACATTCCCATATTGTACCGCGTTAAACCCTGAAACCGGAAGGTCATAGCTTATTGTTTGATTTCCGACAACATAAGCATAACCGTCAAAAACGGTTACGTCTCTCCAGTTCATTTTGTTATTTTCATAAATTACGATTATGCCCCAACCGCCATAAAAACCTGTGGAGCCTCCATTTCCAACGGATAATGCCATATCTGCCACCCAGTATTCTCCGATTCCGTTCTGCTGAACCAGATCAGTAACTTCCACGTAGGCTGCATACATATCATTGTCACCGGGATACATAATGTCATTTACATTGGCGGTAAAAGACTGATAATTTGTCATGGCGGGGCCTTTAACTTTAATGTTGCACTTTTCAGCCGTTGTTACATACGTATCTGTTCTTCCGGTCCAATACAAACCGGCATAAATAATATTTGAACAGGTTGGGACAGCGCCATT
This sequence comes from uncultured Bacteroidales bacterium, assembly GCA_964567775.1. Taxonomy (GTDB): domain Bacteria; phylum Bacteroidota; class Bacteroidia; order Bacteroidales; family CAIWKO01; genus CAIWKO01. The sequence continues at coordinate 7,245 of CAZMPB010000122.1, read as the reverse complement.
TTCAGTCGAAAAGGTCAATGTGGATGATGATGAATTGGTTGTGCTGGCATCAGCATCAGCATCAACGAGTATCATGATATTATTACTGTTCAGCGTAATGTCTGAATAATTCTGAAGAGTAAGATTGGTATTGCCAATCATCGTGAAATCACCCTTTATATTATAAATGGTTTTATTGGGAGAATAAACCGAAGTCCGCTGGACAAAAGGCTTTTGAACCTGTCCTACAGCGAATATTGTATTTCCGATGAGTAGGAGGGTGATGAGCAGTTTGTTTATCAAAGAACTGCTGATAATGGATTTATTTTCAATAGTTTCCATGTTGTATTTAATTTAAATTATTTTTAATTTGGAATGGAAATTTGATAAAATATGGTAATACCGTCGTGTATTTCAGGGGTGAACATTTTGTTGATTGACACGGGGTCGCAGTTTATGCTGCACAAGTAAAGTATATATTTTAAATTCGTAAAATGGCTGAGGTCTTGTATTTTAAGCCCGGGCATCTTGAGGTCATTTTTATTATTAATTTTTACAGTAATTATTTCAACTTCGCTGAAAACAGGATTTGTCTCATAGAGGTTGTCAAAAGAATTTGTACTGACCTCAGCGCGTTTAGCCGGGCCATTACCAAACGATTGTACCATTCCGTTTTGGACATAAACCGTGGGCTGTACATCATAAATCAGGCTGTTGATAACGTTATATTGCTGATTGGCCGTGATTTTCAGGGAGTTTAATGCAGGGCCCAATTCTATAGCATTCTGTGCCATTATGTTCATCGAAAATAACATAAACATCACGACAGGCAGCATCATCAGTATTTGTTTTCTGCCTCCCAGGGCCACTGATTTTTTAGTCCGGGGTTTCTTTGGAAAAATTAAAGTAATTTTTTTCATTTTTCTAAAATTAAAATTGTTTGTAAATGGGAGCCTGATAAAGTAATTAAAAATCAGCCAAATATACAAATACTAATTTTTTTAAACAAATATTTTTTTAAGAAAAATACAAACAATGAAAAATAAGTGACAAAATCATATAATATTGTTATAAAAGAAGAAAAAATATTTTTTAAAAATGGTTAACTTGGTGTTTTCTATAAGAAAATTTGGTTTTTTTTTCTATAATACCAAATTGAAATATCAATTATACCAAATTGAAATATTAAATAGTCCGGTAGGCCGTATTGATATTTCTATTCGCCTGCCTGTCTGCGACAGTCTGACAGGGTTATACCGATGATAACATGCTTTTGTGGAAATTTTGATAAAAATTCCCAACAAAAAACCGTAAAAAATCAAAGATCTTTATTAGAGATGCCTTTATGGTTTTTTAATACTGTAATTGGCAGGAATCCCGGAAAAATTCTCAACGTTAATGCACTCCTTACCTCAGCAGAGGCCTTAAAGCGAAATGTTTTGACGATCCGTCAGGCTGTTGGTATCAGGAAGATAAAGACTTATCCTAATTTTCTTTTTACTTCGGTTTGTTCGTAACCTTCAATGATGTCTTCGACTTTTATATCGTTGAAGTTTTCGATATTTAATCCGCATTCCTGTCCGGCATAAACTTCTTTCACGTCGTCTTTAAAACGCTTCAGGGAGCCAAGTTTGCCGGAATATACCACTATACCGTTACGGATTATCCTTACAAGTGTACTTCTCGAAATTTTACCGTCGAGGCACTGGCATCCAGCAATCGTTCCTACTTTCGTGATTTTGAATACTTCTCTTACTTCAAGGTTGCAGACTATTTTTTCTTCTATTTCCGGCGAAAGCATACCCTCGATAGCCGAGGTAATTTCATTGATAGCATTATAAATGATCGAATACAGACGGATATCAATCTGTTCGTGCTCCGCAAGTTTACGAGCGCTTAGCGATGGACGCACCTGGAATCCAATTACAATAGCATTGGAGGCCGAAGCCAGCAAAACGTCTGATTCTGTTATCTGTCCAACGGATTTATGAATAATATTAACCTGAACTTCCTGTGTGGACAGCTTGAGCAGCGAGTCTGATAACGCTTCGATAGAACCATCAACATCACCTTTGATAATGATATTTAGTTCTTTGAAGTCGCCAATGGCAATGCGGCGGCCGATCTCATCAAGAGTGATATGTTTATGGGTGCGGATATTCTGTTCGCGTTGCAACTGAAATCTCTTGTTGGCAACTTCCTTCACTTCGTGTTCATCCTGCATCACCGTAAAACTGTCGCCAGCCTGAGGTGCGCCGTTCAGGCCCAGCATAAGTAGCGGTGTAGCAGGGCCTGCAGTACTGATAGTCAAATTACGCTCGTTATACATGGCTTTAACCCTGCCATAGCTGGCTCCTGCAAGCACCATATCGCCGACACGAAGCGTGCCGTTCAGCATAAGGAGTTTGGCTACATAACCGCGTCCTTTTTCAAGCGAAGATTCCAAAACGGTACCATACGCGTTACGGTTAGGATTTGCTTTCAGTTCAAGCATTTCAGATTCAAGCAATATTTTTTCGAGCAGCTTGTCGATATTGATCCCTTTTTTTGCAGAAATTTCCTGACACTGGTATTTGCCGCCCCAATCTTCAACCAGCATGTTCATATTTGCAAGGGCTTCCCTGATCTTTTCAGGGTTGGCTGTAGGTTTATCGATTTTGTTGATAGCGAATATGATGGGAACTTTCGCCGCCTGGGCATGATTAATGGCCTCCACGGTTTGCGGCATCACGCTGTCGTCAGCAGCTATCACGATGATGGCAATGTCAGTTACTTTGGCTCCGCGGGCACGCATGGCTGTGAAAGCTTCGTGGCCCGGAGTATCCAGAAATGTTATTTTTTTGCCGTTTTCAAGGGTTACTTCATAAGCCCCGATATGTTGTGTAATACCTCCTGCTTCACCGGCGATCACGTTGGAATTTCTTATGTAGTCCAGCAATAATGTTTTTCCGTGGTCTACATGTCCCATGACAGTAACGATAGGATGACGTTCTGAGAGCTCTTCAGGAGAGTCCTTCATGGTATGAATGGCCTCCTCAAGTTCCGTACTGATAAATTCAGTTTTATAACCAAATTCTTCGGCAACTATGGATAATACTTCTGCATCAAGGCGCTGGTTGATCGAAACGAACAATCCGAGGCTCATACAGGTTGAAATGATGTCGGTAACCGGAACATTCATCAGTTGGGACATCTCGCTTACAGTAACAAATTCAGTTACTTTCAGTACCTTTTTATCTTCTTCCTCTCTCTGATGGACCTCTTCAATATGCTGTTGTACCAGGTCTCTTTTCTGGCGGCGGTATTTTGATGCTTTTGACTTGGACGGGCCTGTCAGCTTGGCAAGGGTGTCGCGAATTTGTTTTTGAATTTCTTCTTCTGAAACCTCCGGCTTAAACTCTAAAGTTTTACCTCCCCTGCGCCCTTTTGCCTGCCCTTGTGAATGCGATTTTCCGCCATCCTGGCCGCCAAAAGCTCCTGGTTTATTTTGTTGGCCGGTGTCGCCGGACTGGATACCTTCTTTTTTTATCCGTTTGCGCGGGCGCTTTCTGTTACCTGATTTTTTCTCGTCTGTGGAAGAGGCAACAGGCTGTTTTTGTTGAGGCAATTTTTCAACAGGCAGTTCAATTCTCCCCAATATTTTTGGGCCGTCCAGTTTGGTGTATTCTGTGGCAATAAAATTAGAATTTTCCTTTACCTCCTCTTTGACGGAAATCTTCTCTTCTTTAGTAATAACAGGCTCTTCGGAAACTTCTTTTTCAACAATTTCCGTTGCTGTTTGCTTTATTGGCTCAACAGGAGTTTCAACTTTTTCAACAACTATTTTTTTATCTTCAACAGGTTCCTTTATTTCTTCTTTTATTTCAGGCGCTTCTTTTGTTTTTTTTGTCCTTTTGGATTCTTTAGGTTCTTCTTTTGTTTCCTTTATAGTTTCTTTCTGAACTTCTTTGCCGCCTTTTTTCGCAGGTTTCTTTTCGCTTACTTTTTCAAGATCGATTTTTCCTACAATCTTTGGACTCTTTAATTTAGCGGTTTCCTTGCTTTCAGTACCTTCTTCGGTTTCTTTCGCAACAACCGCAGTAAGCTCTTTTTCGGGTATGATAACAGGTTCTTCTTTCGCTTTTTCTTTAACAGGCTCGGGCTGTTTTTTTACAGGTTCTTCCTTCTTTTCGGTTTTTTCGGTGATTATTGTTTCTTTAGAAAAGGTGGCTGGTACATTTTTGATAAAAAGTTCTTTATCCTGAATCGGCTCGGTCTCTTTTTCGCGTTCTTTGGCTTTATCAAGAGTGATGGTTTCATGACGAAGCGTGCCAATATCGAGCTTTTTCGATGTTTCTTTCACTTGTTTGTCCGACGAGTATTCTTTAAGCAGAATTTCATATATATCATTGGTGATTTTCGCATTCGGATTACTGTCGACTTTCACTCCTTTTTTAGAGAGAAATTCAACAATAGAACCCACCGAGATATTGAATTCGCTTGCAATTTTACTTAATCGGTACGTTTTTACGGTTTCTTCCATATTTTACCTGATTGAAACTGGATTTAATTATGCAGTAATGATTTTTCTTGTTATTCAAATTCTGATTTAAGTATTTTGATCACTTCTTTAATCGTTTCTTCTTCAAGATCCGTGCGTTGTACCAATTCTTCCACACTAAGTTCAAGAACGCTTTTAGCGGTATCGCAACCGACATTTTTCAGTTCATCAATGATCCATTCATCGATCTCATCTGAAAATTCCAGCAGGTCAACATCTTCGTAATCTGAATCAGAATCGCGGTAAACATCAATTTCATAACCAGAAAGTTTCGCCGCCAGTTTGATATTATAGCCGCCTTTTCCGATAGCAAGTGAAACCTGGTCGGGCTTAAGAAAAACATCGGCTTTTTTATTTTTTTCATCAATTTTTATGGATGAAACTTTTGCAGGGCTTAAAGCACGGGTGATATACAGTGATATGTTGGTGGTATAATTGATGACATCAATATTTTCGTTGCGCAGTTCACGCACGATTCCATGTATACGGGCTCCTTTCATCCCAACACAGGCACCTACCGGGTCGATACGGTCATCGTATGATTCCACGGCTACTTTGGCGCGTTCACCCGGAATACGTACAATTTTTTTGATGGTGATCAGCCCGTCAAAAACTTCCGGAACTTCAGCTTCAAAAAGACGCTCCAGGAACACAGGAGAAGTACGTGAAAGGATAATTACAGGGGTTCCGTTTTTCATTTCCACCTTGGAAACTACTGCGCGAACCGATTCGCCCTTGCGATAAAAATCAGAAGGTATTTGTTCCGATTTTGGGATGATGAGCTCAATGTTGTCGTCGTCAAGCACCAGTATTTCTTTTTTCCATACCTGGTAAACTTCGCCGGTAACTATTTGCCCTACTTTTTCAATATAATCCTTATATATATTATCTTTTTCAAACTCCAGAATTTTCGATATGAGGTTCTGACGCAAGGCAAGTATTTCACGGCGGCCAAAATCTTTTAGCTTTACTTCTTCCGAAACATCTTCACCGATTTCAAAGTCGGGTTCGATCTTTATGGCTGCTGAATAGGCTATCTGCTGGTTTTCGTCGGTAACTTCATTGTCGTCAACAATCTTCCGGTTCCTCCACACTTCGAGGTCGCCCTTATCAATGTTTACAATGATGTCGAAGTTTTCATCGCTGCCGTATTTTTTTATCAGCATGTGTCTGAATACATCTTCAAGTATGCGCATCATGGTTTCGCGCTCGATGTTTTTAAACTCTTTAAATTCCGAAAACGATTCAACTAAATTGATGTGTTCCATTATTCAGTACTTTATGTTATTTATTACTAATTTTAATTACTATTTTTGCTTCTTTGATGTCTTTTATTGCTACAACCACTTCCTGTTCGGGAATTTTTTTCTTTTTATTTTCAGGAATCAGCAGGGTTATGTCATTTTTCCCTACACCTAACAAGGCAGCCGTAAAGTTTTTACCGTCATTTGTCACGATTTTCAGATCGTTGCCAATGTTTTTCAGGTATTGTCTGTGAAGTTTTATTGCTTGGTCAAGCCCCGCGGAAGAGACCTCCAGTTCAAAATCTTCTTTTTCCCTGTCCAGGTTAGATTCGATAAAGCGACTGACTTCTACACAGTCGGCAATGCTTACATGCGCGTCCGAGTCGATAAAAACAGTAATATGGTTGTTTGAACCAACAAGTACTTCCACGAGAAAAAGATCCGTCCCGTGAAGTTTTTTGTTAACAATTTCAGCTATTTGTTTTACAGTGATCATAATTTTTTTTCAATAAAAGAGGGGACTTCCGTCCCCTCAACAACTTTTCCTTTATTCTGTTGTCCTATCAGGACTCGAACCTGAACTCTTCTGAACCAAAATCAGACGTGTTGCCAGTTACACCATAGGACAATTGCGGGTGCAAAATTACTAAATTTTTTGATTAAAAAAATTTTTTTTTCAAATTATGCCTCCAGCGGGAAAATTTTCAGGATTTTATATTCCGGCCCTGAGGAATGAAGGATGCTTTCGTACAGGTAGAACTCACTAACATGCTGGGTCTGCAATGGTCTTCCGGAGAGATTAACGATTATTTGCTGAAAATATTCTCTGTCGGAAATTTTCTTAATACGCCCGAGGGTCAGGTGTGGCACGAAATTCTGTCTGTCGGTTTCATAACCAAGAGGTTTTATCTTTTCATTGACTAAAAAGCCCAAGATCATGAAAGATTCTGCTTTCAGGGCTTCAACAAATAATACTCGTGGATTGTAGCGGCTTCCGAAAATTTTAAGATTTCCTAATTCGAGGTCGAAAGGAGCAAAGTTTATCTTTTCTAAAGCTTTTTCGATTTCCGAAATTTTTTCTTCGGGGGTTTCTCCGAAAAATTTCAGGGTGAGGTGCAGGTTTTTGGGGTCAACCCATCTGATAGAACTGTCGGCGAGATGTTGTTGAAACTCATCTATAAAACGGGTCAGGGCAGGTTGAGGAACTATTTTAACTGCTGCGAAAATTCTTTTCATGTTTTAAAAAAAACTTTTGTAAAAATAAGAATAAAATATTTACATTTGCAAACCGATTTGGGGCGTTAGCTCAGTTGGCTAGAGTGTCAGACTGGCAGTCTGAAGGTCATGGGTTCGACTCCCATACGCTCCACGCAGTGGAGAGGATGAAGGCAGCGCAAGCTGCCTTTTTTGTTTTGCAAAAACAAAAAGGAGTAGAAGTTTATCCCGATGAGCGCGCGAATCGGGAACTCCCATACGCTCCAC
>CAZMPB010000121.1:0-9786 GCA_964567775.1 uncultured Bacteroidales bacterium | reverse complement strand
AAATAAATTGATGAAAAGCAATTCTTTCAATAAAAACACAAGGTCATATTTATTTATGATGCTCGAAAATTAGATTTCGCAAGGCTTTTCATAAATTCCCCCAATTTTTACCGGACACCATTCATAAAAAGTGTAAATTTGTGATTGATCAAAGGCCATAAATCAACAGCGAATACCTATGACCTATGGCTACTGATCATAATCAATAGCGAAAAAATGAAATTGATCATCATCAACGGGCCGAATCTGAACCTGATAGGAATAAGAGAAAAAAATATTTACGGCGAAAAGAATTTTACAGCCTATTTTGACGAATTGGTAAAAAAATATAAAAATGTGGACCTTGGGTATTTTCAAAGCAACATCGAAGGCGAGATCATCAATAAGATACAGCAGGTCGGCTTTTCATACGATGGGATTATACTGAACGCCGGAGGTTATACCCATACATCTGTTGCTATTGCTGATGCTATAAGAGCAGTTGCTGCCCCTGTTGTTGAAGTCCATATCTCCAATATTTTCGCAAGGGAAGATTTTCGCAGGACATCATTACTGGCTCCTGCATGCAAAGGAATGATTTCGGGATTTGGCATAGATTCCTACCGGCTGGCTATAGAATCATTTTTGAAATAAAAATCCTCGGTACAGGTTTGAACATGAATGTTAAAGCGGACAAAAAGAAGATATAAATGAATTCATCTATCAGGGCGATCAGTTATTATGTCCCGGAACGGGTTTTGACCAACAGGGACCTGTGTAATGAGTTTCCCGGACTGAATGAAGAAGAGATCTTTAAAACATCCGGTATCAGGTTACGACATATTTCCCGCCCGGATGAGATTGGCTCGGATATCGGGTTCTGTGCTGCAGAAAAATTGTTCAGCGAGAATAATATCAGAAGAGAAGAAATTGATTTTTTATTGTTTTGCACCGAAGGACTTGATTACAAAGCTCCTGCTACTTCATGTATATTGCAGGAACGCCTGAAATTGGCGAAAACATGTGGCGCTCTGGATATACCTTATGGATGTACGGGTTTTGTTTATGGATTAAGTGTTGCTAAAGGATTGATTGAAAGCGATCAGGCGAAAAATATACTGCTTCTGACATCAGATGTGCCTTCCAAGGTAATACATCCCGGAGACAGGGAGCTTAGAATCATTTTTGGTGACGGTGGTGCTGCGACATTAATTTCAAGCACATCGGATAGGAAAGGGATAGGAAAATTTGTTTTCGGAACCGATGGCAGTGGTTATGATAAGCTAATTGTACGTCGTTCGGGAGCAAGAGAATTCATCACTCACGAATGGCTGAACAAGTTCAACGATGCTGACGGGATGAAGTGGGGCAAAATGGAAATGCAAAGCGATAAAATATTTCTGTTTGCAATGAAGGTAGTCCCTCCGATGATAAGAGAATTAATGGAAAAGGAGAAATTAAATTTAGATGATATCGACCTTTTTGTCTTTCATCAGGCAAATGTTCAGATGCTCGACGTATTAAGAAGAAAAATAAAGATTCCTTCTGAAAAATTTGTTATTGATATGGAAGAGGTTGGCAACACTGTATCCGCTTCAATTCCGATAGCTCTGAAAGATGCTTTAGATAAAGGAAAAATTAAAATTGGAATGAATATCATGTTATGTGCATTCGGTGTTGGGCTTTCCTGGGCAGCGACCATCGTAAAATTTTAATGTTTCCGTATAAAGTTTAATTTTGTAATAATATAAAGGGACCCTAATTATGGAAATACTTGAATTTATTAAAAAAATAGAAGCTGAATTTGAAGATGTAAAGCCGGGTGAGTTAAAACCGAAAAGCCGTTTTGCAGAAGTACTGGAATGGAACTCTGTAAACGCACTGACTATAATAGCATTAGTTGATTGTGAATATGATGTCATACTTACAGCTGAAGATTTTCTTAAATCTGAGACTGTTCAGGATATTTTCAATATTATTCAGTCAAAGTCGAAAGCATAATGGCGTTGTTCACCATACCACATTTAAGGATTTCGGGCATTTCTTGTTGTGTTCCTGAAAAAGTTGAATATAACAAAGATTATAAGTGGGTAAGCGAAAAAGAGCGCAATGAACTTATAAAAAGGGTAGGTGTAGAAGAAAAAAGGGTAGCTTCCAAAGGCACGACCACTTCTGACCTGTGTTTGATTGCAGCTGAGAACCTGATTAGTGGACTTGCCTGGAAGCGTGATGAAATTGAGTTGCTGGTATTTGTTTCTCAATCACGTGATTATATTTTGCCTGCAACTTCGTGTATACTTCAGCACAGGCTTGGTTTGTCCAAAACTTCTGTTGCTTTTGACTTATGTATGGGCTGTTCGGGTTATACTTATGGACTTTCCGTTATTGGTAATTATATTTCACATTGCGGCATTAATAAAGCACTCTTGCTTGTGGGCGATGTATCACCTTTGGCTTCATACCGAGATAAAACAACTTACCCGCTTTTCGGGCAGGCGGGCACAGCTACAGCAATTGAATATGACGAACACACATCGCCTTCTTTTTTTAACCTGCAAACCGACGGGGCAGGTTATAAGGCAATTATGATACCAGCAGGAGGCATGAGAAATTTTCCAACAAAAAAAATGTTTGAATATAAGCGTTATGGCAAAGGCATTATCAGGAACGATATGCAGGTTGCCCTCGACGGGTATGCTGTTTTTGATTTCTCACTCAGGGAAATTGTCCCCAATATCAATAAATTGCTTGAGTACTCGGGAAAATCTACCGACGATATTGATTACTATATTTTTCATCAGGCTAATTTACTGATCAATGACACCCTGAGAAAAAAGCTGCACATACCGCCGCAGAGAACTCCTACTTCCTTAAAAAAATTCGGTAATACCAGCTCGGCATCCATACCACTTACAATTCTTACGGAGATAAGGCAAAAAGTGTCGGCGGAAAAGCTTAACTTATTGTTTTGCGGTTTCGGTGTGGGATTATCATGGGGTTCGGTGGTTTTACAGACTGAAAAAGTATATTGCCCTGAAATTATTGAAGTATGATACATCATGAATAAAATGTTCAATCTGAGTGGAAAAACAATTCTGGTGACCGGCGCCTCGTCGGGTATCGGAAGGCAGGCAGCGATCAGCATTTCGGAATGCGGAGGAACTCTTGTGATCACAGGAAGAAATCCTGAGCGATTAAAAGAAACTTTTGGATTGCTTCAAGGTAACGGCCATGCATTGGTTATAGCTGATCTTTCAGAAGAGGATGGGGTGGAGTTGCTTGTTGCCGGCATTCCCGAACTTGATGGATTGGTACATTGCGCGGGTATTACCGCTCCCGTACCTGTAAAATTTATTAAAGAACGCCATATTGATGAAATGATGCAGAGCAATTTTAATATTCCGGTTTTGCTCACTGGCCGATTGTTACAAAAGAAAAAAATCAGGGATCATGCTTCGATAGTATTCCTTTCCACTATTGCCACAAAATTTCCATATTACGGCGGCTCGTTGTATGTGGCTTCAAAATCTGCCATTTCGGGCTATTCGATGGTACTGGCGCTGGAGCTTTCTGCACACGGCATACGTTCCAACTGCCTGCTGCCGGGATTTGTAAAGACTCCAATGTATGAAGCCACATTGAAAACCGCTTCGGAGGAGGCCATGAAAAAATTTGAGATGTTGCATCCGCTGGGAATAGGCGAGCCGAAGGATGTGGCAGGTCCTATATGTTTTCTGCTGTCTGATGCCGCCCGCTGGATCACCGGGGTGAACCTTCCGCTGGGGGGGAGTTTATAGAATTTAATTCTTTGCAATTTCATTTTTTGTATCTTTGAGTTTCAAAACATCTGCTCATGCCCGGAATAACCTATTCTGTAATCGTACCGGTTTTTAACAGTCAGGAAACCCTTGAGGAATTATACGCAAGGATAGAAAAGTGTTTTGAAAACCTGGGTACGACTTTCGAAGTCATATTTGTTGACGATGGCAGTGTTGATAGCAGCTGGCAGGTTTTGAAAAAACTTAAAGAGCAACATACCGGAAAGATTAAAGCAGTCCGTTTTGTGAAAAATTTCGGACAGCATAATGCGGTTTTCTGCGGACTGACATTTGTCACCGGTGATTTTATCATTACTATCGACGATGACCTGCAGCATCCACCCGAGGAGATACCCAGACTGATCGAAAAATACAACGAGACTTCATCTGAGTTGGTTTATGGATGTTATAAAAAGAAAAGACACAGTCCTTTTCGCAACCTTGGAAGCAAGGTAATAAAGAAATCATCCAAGTTATTGTATAATTCTCCGGGTGAAGGTTCATCATTCAGGCTTTTTGTCAGCTCGCTTGGAAAGAAGATTTTTAACCATCCGCAGAACTTTGTGTATATTGATGAACTGCTTATGTGGTATGCTGCCGATGTGGCTTTTACCATAGTAAAGCATGAAAAGCGCAGGACAGGGAAATCAGGATATTCGAAGATCAAATTGTTTAAGCTGACCCAGAACCTGGTGCTTTATTATACGGCCATGCCTCTCAAAATAATGGTTTACGGTGGCTTTATTGTTGCTTTTTTATCTTTTATCCTGGGTATTTTTTTTATAATCAAAAAAATATTTTTTCACGTCTCCGAACTCGGTTATACGTCGATCATTGTCACCATTTTGTTTTCTACAGGAATTATTATTTTCAGTTTGGGTATCATTGGTGAGTACCTGATGCGCATTTATCTGGTTCAGAACAAAAAGCCGCCATTCAATATCAAGCAAACTTTATTATGAGGATCAGCAAATATGGAATTTGCCTTGTCCGGTTGACAGAAGATGATCTGGAATTAGTCAGGTATTGGCGTAACAATGATGAAATAAAAAAATATATGAACTTTCAGGAATACATTACACCTGAAATGCAGCAAAAATGGTTCTTATCAATAAATACCTCTGAAAATTTCTATTATATCATCGAATATAAAGGCGACAAGATAGGCCTTGTTAATGATAAAAATATTGATTGGAGAGAGAAAACAGCCGAGGGGGGGATGTTTATCTGGGATAAGAAATATTTAAATTCTATAGTTCCTCTTAAGGTTTCCATGCTTATGCTTGAGATTGCATACATATTGCTTGGCTGGAATAAAACTTATATCAAAGTCAGGAAGGACAACACCAGAGCTGTCGAATACAACAGAAAACTGGGATATGAAGTTGTTCACGATAATGAAAGTGAACCTTTCCATAGAATGGCGCTGGACAGAAAACAATTTTTTGAGAAATCTGAAAAACTCAGAAGGCTTATCAGTTCCGATTCTCAGAATGAGAAGGTCATTCTGATTTTTGAAAAAACCGATGAACTTAATGGCACCCGTAGCGCTGTGGAAAAAATTTTCAAACTGGCGCAACCCGAATCTGCTGAAGATAAAATTGAAATAATCTATTCCTGAACGGGATCGTTCTTACGGAATCTTTTCCAGTCATGCCGGAATATCTTTGCAAGCAAAGCCATGATTTTCATCTGAAGATTTAACGGCAAACTGTGAACCACTGCCATGAAAGTATACAACAAACGGCCGTAAATCATTCCCGGCAGGCAAGAAAGTCTGAAAAGGAAATTCTGTTTTTTGAACATCCTTATGTACCCGTAATTCTCGGCAAATTTTCCTGCCACAGCATCAGCTGTTTTTATCTGTCGTTCAGTCAGGATATTTTTCCAGGCATCAATATTATCAGCATTGATAGGGTTTAGAAGACTTTTGTGATGCAGGTAAATAAGTTCTTTTGGGTAAATGGCGAGCATCTCATCCATTTTATCCCGGTAATGCATCATCTCCGGTGAATACTCTAACCCGAGAAAGAGGCACATTTCTTTCAGGTATCTTTCGGGTTGCCTTACGAAATCTTCATAACGAAGCGTATAAAATCTTCCGGGGTGCGTTTTTTTTTGTTTTTCAACCTGCATGTTTACAAACTTCCATCTGTAAGCAAGCGAAGAGTATATTGCTGTTTCAAAACCTGCCTGTATCATCGAGATGATATTGCTTCGGTAATCGCGTACAAGATGGATAAAACGTGCTTCGGGGAAAAGTACAGTTAGCTTTTTTGTCTGCCTGGAATAAGAAGGGTTTTTATCACCTAATAGCCTGATCTCTGTTTTTTGAAATAGTGAATCAAAGCTGAAGTAAACGGTTTTACACATTGTACTGTATGTGTTTTCACCCTTCTGAAGCATAAGGTATTCCAGCAATCTCTTATGATCTATGGTCCATAAATTGAATTTCGGATATTTGATGACATCGTGATAAAAAGAAGTGATATTTTCTTCATCCCAAAATTTCACCTTGCCGTATTTTCTATGAAGATGCACGATGTATGCGCATTCAAGCGGAAAGATTATTTGCGGATGGGCATCGAAGATACACCGCAATAATGTTGTTCCTGAACGGGCTCTGCCTATGACAAAGAAGAAAGGTATATTAATTATTTTATCGTGCTCAGACATTTGTCAAAAATATAGTTTTAAGTAACATCTTCAACTTCTTCCGGTAGTTTTTCGTTGTTTTCCTTCTGCTTTTTTTAAACTCCCTGATGGTTCTCATAAACATAAAGTCTTCTTTAGAATATCTGATGATTGACCAAAGGGAAGTTTTTGTTATTCGGGAGAATGCGAAAAGGACTGCCAAAGCCCCTGCTGTATAACTTACGTTGGTTGCCCAGGCAGCCCCCAGGCATCCGTAAGCAGGAATCCATAAATAATTTAAAATAATATTTATAGCCAGCGCCGGAATAAAAATATACAGGATAATCCATGGCTTCCCTATACCTGCCAGGCAACTGCTGATGATTCTGACAACAACAAAAAAGAGAATTCCGGGTAATATGTTCTGTACAACCAGAGTACTGCGGGTAAAGGCTTTCCCGTATATAAGGGGTATTAACCAAGGGGAAACAAAATACAGTATAACGGATGCAGCCAGGATAATCAGAAAAGCAAGCCGAAGGAGACGACTGACGTCTTTTGTCATTTCAGGCACATTTTCTGCAGCAGCACTGCGACTGACAAGAACAACACCAATAGCAAACGGAAGCAGCCAGAGTTTCTCAGCAACAGATACACCCACAGAATAAACACCAATTTCTTCTTTTGTCGACAGGATATTGAGAATAAGGATATCAATTCTGAAATTTAATTGTACGACAAACAATGCCAATGCATAAACAATACCCATCGAAAAAATCTGAGAAATGACCTTTTTATCGTAGTGTATTTTGAGCCCGCTTTCTTTTCCTATTAAAACTACAGTAATTATCAGGACTATCGCTGATGCCGTAATAAGGCCAAATATTGCGCCTGTTATCGATAACCTAAATATAAAAACAAAAATAAAGACCATGACGACTGTCAGCAAAGAAGTGAGCCATTTCAGCATGTTGGCTTTCCTGAACTGAAGATTTGCCAGGAAAATGCTCCCGGAGTGCGTAATGACCAGTTTTATCGGAATATAAAGAATCACTAGCGCAATCATCAGCAGGGTGTAAACCTTATCGAGGATAAGCCAGTAAGCAGCTAGAAATAAAATAATCCCGGTAATGCAGCTAATGATCCACAGGAAAAAAACCGCAGAAATGACTTGTTCACCGGAAAATATTTTTTTTCCTGTGTGGTAAATGACTGATGGCCTTGAACCAAACATTATGAAACTCGAAATGATACCTGGCACAACCATCAGCGTAGTATAAACTCCTTTCAGTTCTGGCCCTAGTACCCGGGATAAAATTATTCCGGTTAAAAAACCAAAAAACAGAGAAGCAATGTTTCCCGCGAAAATACCCGAGATTTCTTTTAATATTTTTTTATCGGCAAACATCTGTTTTTTTGCATCAATCACAGTGTTAGGCAAAAATAACTAAATTACCCGGAATGCCTGTTTTTCGAAAATGTGGCTTTTTTGCACATCCATCCAGGTCGAAAGGTATAAAGGTTCTATCCTAAATTACTTCTATACCGGAGCTACTAAGCAATTGCAGAAGCTAATAATCATATAATCCAACATTTTATTCATACAAATAGAGGAACTAAAAATTTAGGATTCTTCTACTTCAGAGTAAAACAATTTCTATCTTAGCACATCAAAAACTGAAATAGCCAATAAATCAGGGTTTATTCTTATTCTTCAATTTCTCTTGTTTCTTTTCTGCTTTTGACTTTAACTCAGAAACCTTTGATATTTTATCATCCAGTTTGATGTAATGGATCTCATTATCCACCAATAATTTCAACAAGGCATCCACCTTTGTGCCTTTTTCAATGCTTGTGTAGGCCGAGCGTTCATTGTTCTTCATTTCGTCCGAAATAGTGAACGCTTTTATAAAAGCGTATTTTTTCACATTCTCTTTCATGATGACAGCCTGATCATCTGATTTGATACCTGTGATAATGAAGTTTACAAAACGGGACCCATCCTCATTTTTGGTAAAGACTTTACCGTTTTCTTTCTTTGTAAATATGCAGATAACATCATCCGCGGTTTGTCCATATGAACTGGCACTGATGATCATCAATGCAATAAAAATTTTAAGATATTTTTTCATATTTTTTATTAAAAAAACATTTTTTATTTTATTAATGTTACCGCGCCTCTTACAGCCTTAAATTCCTCGCCGGTCACGCTCTTGTACATTACCATATATACATACACGCCCTCCTGGCATTTCTTGCCTTTGTTGCTTCCATCCCAACCCTCATTCATATCTTCAGTATAGAATAGGATTTTCCCCCAACGATCGAAAACATACAGTTGATAATTTTCCTGATCTGCCCCGCTGATGATCGGTTTCCATACATCATTCCAATGATCGTTATCAGGGGTAAAGGCATTGGGGATATAGATCACAATGGAAGGATAGATGATCATGGGTTTTTCTATGGTATCAGAACAATTTTGACTGGTGGATACCACTAGTTGCACTAAGTGTGTTCCTGTATCTGCAAATATATGGAAGGGGTTTTGGATATCAGAATAATTATCATTTAATGAAGCAGGATCACCAAAATTCCACTGCCAGGAATTTGCCCCCACAGAAAGATCAATAAAGTTTATGGTGGGATAGTCTTCATAGCCGACTTCCGGGTTTGCATAAAAATCTGCGATTGGCTTTTTGTATGCCCTCACCGTATCTGTTGCTGATACCGGGCATCCATCGGTTGTCAATGCACTCAGGTTAATTGCATAAGAACCATCGGTTAAGAAGTTATGTGAAGGCTCCGTTGCTGTTGAGTTATTATCCGGAGAACCGAGATCGCTGAAATTCCAGTGTAATGTATTTGTGTCGACAGGCCCTGAAGGGAAGTAATTAAAATTAACAAACAGTGGTGCACAGCCGTCATCAGGTTCAGCAACTATTCCAAGTACCGGTACATTATAAACGACTACTGTAGTCGTGGTTGAACCTATGCATCCATCAGGATTTGTACCTGTCACAGTATAGGTGGTCGTTATTGTTGGCGATGCAATTACATCCGCCACATTTGTTGCTGATAATCCTGTAGCGGGCAGCCAAGTGAATGAAGAAGCGCCCCCTGCTGTAAGGGAGATATGATCACCAATACAGATAAATGGATTATTTGGCAGAACTGTTATTGTTAATCCGTCGGTCACAACAATTTGCATTGTTGCAGAATTGCTGCAACCGGTGGCAGGATTTGTATAATTATAAGTGATTGTATGTGTTCCTATACCTGCCGCTGCAGGGTCAAATATTGAACCTGTAACGCCGGGTCCGGAATAAGTTCCTCCTGCAGGTGAGGCCTGAGA
>CAZMPB010000120.1:0-9846 GCA_964567775.1 uncultured Bacteroidales bacterium | reverse complement strand
CTTTACCTGATCTTCAGATAAAACGGGAGTTAAAATGAAAACGGTTTCATAATGTTTTGTCATTTCCTTGATTGTTTAATAATTAATAAATTAGAATGTTCCCAAATTTGGGAGTGCAAAAGTATCAATAATAATTATAACAGCAAAATGAAAACTACATTAATTTTTTAATTTCAAAATATAGTCATGCATTTTGTGTATTTTTGCCAATCATTTTACTATAATAATGTTATATGGCTAATTTTTTAAAATTTTTATTAGGCTCAAAATCAGAACGTGATATTAAAAGTATGAAGCCGGAGCTGGATAAAACTCTTGAGGTTTATGAAAGTATTTCCAAACTGTCGAACGATGGGCTTCGGGCGAAAACTATTGAATTTCGTGAACGCATAAAAGAATATATTCTGGAAGAAGAGCAGGAGATGGCTGCTCTTAAGGATAAGGCTGAAAATGACGAAACGGTTTCTATTGAGGATAAGGAGGAGATATATCACGAGATCGACCGCCTCGAAAATAAGATCTATGAAAAAACACAGGAAATACTTAATGAGCTGCTTCCTGAGGCTTTTTCAGTGGTAAAAGAAACGGCCAAAAGATTTAAAGAATCGGATAAAGTTGAGGTTACCGCTACCCCGATGGATGGCGATCTTGCAGCGAAATTCGACAGTATTAACATCGAGGGCGATAAGGCTTATTTTAATACTTCGTGGATGGCCGGCGGAAATATGATACGATGGGATATGGTGCATTATGATGTTCAGCTTATCGGAGGTATGGTACTGCACCAGGGCAAAATTGCCGAAATGGCCACCGGTGAAGGAAAAACTCTTGTAGCTACCTTACCGATTTACCTGAATGCTTTACCCGGCAAGGGCGTGCATATTGTAACCGTTAACGATTATCTTGCACGACGCGACTCTGAATGGATGGGAATGTTATTTCTTTTCCACGGACTCACCGTAGATTGCATCGACAAGCATGAACCGAACTCTGATGATCGCAGAAAAGCCTACCTTGCTGAAATAACCTACGGAACAAATAATGAATTCGGTTTTGATTATCTGAGGGATAACATGACCCGCTCACCCGAAGAACTAGTTCAGCGCCAGCACAACTATGCCATCGTGGATGAGGTCGACTCTGTTTTGATCGATGATGCCCGGACGCCGCTTATTATTTCAGGGCCTACACCCAAAGGTGAAAACCAGTTATTCGAAGATTTCCGCCCGAATGTTCAGAAAGTATATAATGCTCAGCGCAACTTAGTTACCACGATACTGGCAGATGCAAAAAGACTTTTATCGCAGGAGCCGCTGAGCCCCGAAAACGAGAAACAGGGCGGGGTGTTGTTGCTTCGTGCACATCATGGTTTATCAAAAAATAAAGCGCTGATAAAATTCCTCAGCGAGCCGGGGATGCGTGCCCTGATGCAGAAAACTGAAAATTTTTATATGGCGGAGCAAAGCAAGCACATGCATATCATTGATGATGAGCTTTATTTTGTAATCGACGAAAAAAATAATTCTGTTGACCTTACGGATAAAGGTATAGACCTTATCACTTCCGGAACCGATGACCCGCGCTTCTTTATTCTGCCCGACATTGGCAACGAAATTGCCGAACTCGAAAAACATAATCTGTCAGAAAATGACCGTCTTGCCCGAAAGAATGAATTATTGCAGGAATATGAACTTAAATCTGAACGTGTACATACGGTAACACAGCTTTTAAAGGCATATTCACTTTTCGAGATCGATGTGGATTACGTAATCATTGATAACAAAGTAAAAATTGTTGATGAGCAGACCGGGCGTATCATGGAAGGCAGAAGGTGGTCGGATGGCTTGCATCAGGCCGTGGAAGCAAAGGAAAATGTAAAAATAGAAGCTGCTACACAGACCTATGCAACGATTACCCTGCAGAACTATTTCCGTATGTATAAAAAGCTGGCAGGTATGACCGGTACTGCCGAAACGGAAGCAGGGGAGTTGTGGAATATTTACAAACTCGATGTTGTTGTCGTTCCTACGAACAAGCCGGTTGTCCGTAAAGATTTTCAGGATCTTGTTTATAAAACAAAAAGAGAAAAATATAATGCTGTTATTGCAGAGATAGAGGATCTTGTTAGTAAAGGCCGTCCTGTTCTGGTGGGTACTACCTCGGTAGAAATATCCGAGTTGCTGAGTAAGATGCTTAAGCTCCGTAAGATCAGGCATAATGTGCTGAACGCAAAACTCCACCAGAAAGAGGCTGATATTGTTGCTGAAGCTGGCTATGCCGGCACGGTAACCATCGCCACCAATATGGCAGGCCGTGGTACGGACATCAAGCTCGGGCCGGGAGTGAAGGACGCAGGAGGACTGGCCATCATTGGTACCGAACGTCACGAATCGCGGCGCGTTGACAGGCAGTTGCGCGGGCGTTCCGGACGTCAGGGAGACCCGGGGACTTCACAGTTTTTCGTCTCGCTCGAAGATGACCTGATGCGCTTGTTCGGGTCGGAACGTATTGCACGCGTCATGGACACTATGGGGCTGAAAGAAGGGGAGGTCATTCAGCACAGTATGATCACCAAATCTATTGAACGTGCCCAGATAAAAGTGGAAGAAAACAACTTTGGCATACGTAAAAGACTGCTCGAGTATGACGATGTGATGAATAAACAGCGTGAGGTTATTTATTCAAAAAGACGTCACGGCTTATACGGCGACCGACTGGCTATGGATATCGCCGACATGTTTTATGATGTTTGTGGGAATATTGTTAACGAACACCAGTCTGAACGGGATTTTGAGGCGTTCAAACTCGACCTGCTCCGTAACTTTGGGGCAGAAACACCTTTTAATGAAAAAGAATTTTTCGGTTCTAATTCGGAAAAGCTGACGGATGAGTTGTACGAACTGGCCTATAATAATTATCACCGCAAATCGGAAATAATAGCAAGCCAATCATATCCTATCATCAAAGATGTTTATGAAAACAATCCGAAACGTTACGAAAACATTGCCATTCCTATCACCGACGGGACCAAGACGCTTCAGGTAGTGGCGAACCTGCGCCGGTCTTATGAAAATAAAGGGAAAGATGTTACACTGGCCATTGAAAAGGGGATATCACTCGCTATCATTGATGATGCGTGGAAAGAGCATTTGCGTGAAATGGACGATCTGAAACAGTCAGTGCAAAATGCGACCTACGAACAAAAAGACCCTTTGCTGATCTATAAAAAGGAGTCGCATCAATTGTTCGATATTATGTGGCAAAAAATCAGCAAGGATATTGTGTCATTTTTGGTAAAAGGCACCCTGCCGTTCAAAAGCGCTGAAAACATTCAGGAGGCGAGACAGAGTAAGACAGATATGAGCAACCTGAAAGCAGGCCGCGACGAAGGCATGGAACAGGCAAGAAACCAACGGACGAGCGAAGTACAAAGGACTGAACCTATAAAGGCAGAGAAAAAAGTGGGGCGAAACGATCCTTGTCCTTGCGGAAGCGGAAAAAAATATAAGAGTTGTCATGGGCTTGGACAGTAAGAACGAGCCGTTAACGGGTTGTTGCTGAAGATCAGTTAAATTTTCCGGTTTTAAAAAGATCACAAATTATAAGAGAAGATGAATAAATTTATTGTAGTGACGGGTGCTGCAGGGTTTATCGGCAGTAGCATGGTGGCCAAACTCAATAATAAAGGGATCAAAGACATTATTATTGTCGATGATTTTCATAAGGGTTACAAATTGGATAACATCAAAGGAAAGGCCTATTCAAAACACATACAGCGAGATGTGTTTTTTGAATGGCTGCGTGAAAATCATAAGGATGTGGAGTTTGTTTTTCATCTTGGCGCACGCACCGATACTGCAGAATTTGATAAGGCCATTTTTGATACCCTCAACCTGAATTACAGCAAAACTATGTGGCAGAGTTGTACGGAGTTTGAGATACCGCTCCTGTATGCCTCGTCGGCGGCTACTTACGGCATGGGGGAATTCGGCTATATTGATGATGACGATCTCATACCTTTTCTGAAGCCGCTCAATCCATACGGTGAATCGAAAAATGAATTCGACAAATGGGTGATCACTCAGAAAAGTTCGCCGCCTTTCTGGGCAGGTCTGAAATTTTTCAATGTTTATGGCCCGAATGAGTACCATAAAAGTCGTATGGCCTCCGTGGTGTTTCATGCCTTTAACCAAATCAACGAAACAGGGTGCATGAAGCTTTTTCGCTCGCATAACCCGAACTTTGCAGATGGCAAGCAAATGCGCGATTTTATCTATGTAAAAGACGTAGTTAAGGTATGCCTGTTTTTTTACCTCACGCAAAAGAAATCCGGGATATATAATTTGGGAACCGGCCAGGCCCGTACATTCTGGGACCTTGCTACCAATACTTTTGTGGCGATGCGGCTGACACCTAAAGTTGATTTTATTGATACCCCTATGGATATTCGCGAGAAATATCAGTATTTTACAGAGGCCAAGATGAATAAATTAATTTCTGCAGGTTACGATCTCGGCTTTGCTTCGCTGGAAGAAGGTATTGAAGACTATGTCAGGTCTTACCTGATGAACAAGCAATATTATTAATTGAAGGGATTTGGTTAATTAGGATAAATCTAAAATACGAAGGAAATAAGGCCCTTAATTTCTTTACAGGCTTTACCAAATAAGGAATCACAAAGATCAGTAAAAAGTAAACATTTTTGTTTTCTGATTATTCATTTTAACATTATTAAAATTTGTAAGTTTGCAAAAATTTATTAAATATATTAACCTTTATAAATAAAAATAATATGGATTGTTGTTGTTCAAAAAATCAAAACATTGATTTATCGGTTTATGGAATAACTGATGTTCCTGTCGTTTACCATAACTTGTCTTATGATGAACTATTTGTTCACGAAACAGACGATAAATTGGAGGGCTATGAAAAAGGGTTCTTAACCAACATGGGAGCGGTTAATGTTGATACCGGAATTTTTACCGGACGTTCGCCTAAGGACAAATATATTGTCCGTGAATCAGAAAATGAAAAGAATATCTGGTGGGCAAGTCCTGAGCGTAAAGGTTCAGACAACAAACCTATCTCCGAAGAAACATGGGAGCATATGAAGGGTATTGCACGAAAACAACTCAGCGGAAAAAAACTTTATGTTTGCGATGCTTTTTGTGGTGCAAACCCCAGCACACGGATCAAGATCAGGGTCATTTCCGAGGTGGCATGGGCATCACATTTTGTAAAAAACATGTTTATCAGGCCTACCGAAGAAGAATTGAAAGATTTTGCTCCGGATTTTGTGGTGTTTCATGCCTGTAAAGCCATCAATCCTCAATATAAAGAGCAGGGTCTGAACAGCGAAGTGTTTGTTTCTTTTAACCTGAAAGAACGTATGGCCGTGATAGGCGGAACCTGGTATGGCGGAGAAATCAAAAAGGGCTTTTTCTCGGTAATGAATTATTTTCTGCCTTTGAAAGGCATCGCTTCGATGCATTGTTCAGCCAATATGGGGAAAGACGGCAGTACTGCTATTTTCTTCGGTTTGTCCGGAACAGGAAAGACCACGCTATCTGCTGACCCGAAACGTTTTCTGATCGGAGACGATGAGCATGGCTGGGATGATGAAGGTATTTTCAATTTTGAAGGCGGCTGTTATGCAAAATGCATAAACCTCAGCAAAGAAAACGAACCTGATATTTTTAATGCTATTAAAAGAGATGCGCTTTTAGAAAATGTAGTTTATGATGAAAAAACCGGTGCTATTGATTTTGCCAGTAATGCAAAAACCGAAAATACCCGTGTTTCTTATCCAATTTATTTTATTAATAATATTGTAAAACCTGTTTCAAAAGGTACACACCCTAAAAACATCATTTTTCTGACTGCAGACGCATTCGGCGTTCTTCCTCCGGTGGCAAAGCTTAATTATGATCAGACCATGTACCATTTTCTGAGCGGTTATACGGCGAAAGTTGCCGGTACTGAACGTGGCATTAAAGAACCAACCCCGACTTTTTCTTCCTGTTTCGGAGCGGCTTTTCTGCTGTTGCATCCAACAAAATATGCTCAGGAACTGGCCAAAAAAATGCAAGAGCACGGCTCATCAGCATATCTGGTGAACACCGGTTGGATCGAAGGTCC
Source organism: uncultured Bacteroidales bacterium (assembly GCA_964567775.1). Taxonomy (GTDB): domain Bacteria; phylum Bacteroidota; class Bacteroidia; order Bacteroidales; family CAIWKO01; genus CAIWKO01. The sequence goes on along the minus strand of CAZMPB010000120.1, from coordinate 3,708 downwards.
TTACGGAGTTGGCCGCAGAATTGATATTCCTTCAACGCGTGCCATCATTGACGGAATCCTCGATGGTTCGCTGGAAAATGCAGAATACGAAGAATTGCCGGTCTTTGGTTTGATGATTCCGAAATCAGTAAATGGAGTAAACCCAAAAATACTCAATCCGAGAAATATCTGGGCTAATCCTGCTGACTGGGATGCTGCTGCCAAAAGTCTTGGCGAAAAGTTTGCTAAAAACTTTATGAGTTTTACTGATAATGACGAAGGAAAACGTTTGGTAGGAGCAGGGCCGAAAATCTAATTTTTTTTGTTGGCTTGATGGCCCATTGCTATGCAAGGGGCATAGTGAATAAGACGAATAATTAAAAAAAACAGACGGGTTAACCCGTCTGTTTTTTTTGTACCAACTCCGCATGAATGCGGCGATCTCATGATTTTTATTTTGAGTTGTTCATTTTGCTGTACTCTTCAGGCGATATTAATTTTCCGTCGGCATTTTTATAATAGCCATTATATTTACCTCCTTCAACAAATTTCCCTGGTTGGCAATAGTCCGCAGGGTTATAATTATATACATCCCAGTCGGCAGGCCATGTCCATATTTTTTGAGTTCCTGTATTTGCGGCTTTTGCTTTCTGCGGGTCGTTTTCAGCTTTCAGGAAACCCGGGCCGGGGGCCTGAACAAACCGGCCTTGTCCGTAATTTGTTTTTGGCTTGGCTATTATCTGGTAATCAATTTCACCGCTGTGAGTGCCACCGTTCTTTTCAATGATATCAAAGCCTGATGCCGTTTTATTGACCACGGCTACATCATTTGCCTCTACAATATTTATCTGGCAAAATACTTTTAAAGGATTTTCTTCATTAACAACAATAATATCTGCAAGTATGGGATCCAGATCTACATGGGCCTTGCCATTTACCAGATTTACCGTTCCATAATCCTGATACCAGTATTCGGGCGATTCCGGACAGGTTAGCGTGACTCTTCCGTGATTTTCTGTGGGAACAATTTCACTTACTGCGCCGTTACCCAATATTTTTTGTGCAGCGCCATTATATGCCCCGACATAAGCATATCCACCCATACTATTTGCAAAATAACCACCTCTGTTCACGTAAGTAGTTCCGTTAGCATAACCATACACGCCATATGAATCCTGATAACCATTTCCATTTCCATATGCCATCACGCCATATGAATAACTTGGATTTGATGTTCCGGAATAATATCCGGTGAAATTTCCTCCACTACCGTATGAGGCGGTTGTTGCATAACCGTTAACTGCAAAAGAAGTATTTGAACTGTATACATCAAGTTTCTGTGCCGGAGCAGTTGTCCCGATACCCACTTTGTTTACAACGCTTCCACTCTCCACATCGCTCACAAATAATGTTGTCCCAACAGCGAGATTGGAATTTCGGCTTGCAAAAGGCCCATCTCCATTAATTGTTATGGCATTTGAAAAATAAGTTATCCCCATACCCATGTAACTACTACCGTAACCGTCGTTCACAAATGTAATATTCCCTTGAGCATTACCTAATACATCATTGTTAAAAATAATACGCCCTCCCGCAGTTGGTCCATCATGACCGTTCGACTGTAAGGTCAGTTCTGCTAATGCACCTGTATTGTAAATATGTAACTTGCTTGTGGGATTGAGCGAAGTATTTATGCCTAAACCAACCGTTGTTCCATCATCGAAAATCTGGCTGCAGGTAATTGCTGTAGCGCTTGACATTTTGGGAACATAATTGGTGCCGGATGCACAAGTTCCAGTAATACCAGCGGCAGGTGGGTTAGCCCAATAAGCCAAAGTGCCGTCTGACGTGAGTACCTGTCCGGCAGTACCATAATTGCCGTAAGGGCCAATCCTTATACCCTGTGCCCCATACAGCGTTAATACGTCGTCAGCGTATGTTTCTCCAATATATGCAAAACCACCATCGCCAAAATATAAAACGTTATCATAACCGGTGTTCCAAACGTTCTGTCCAATTTTAACATCACTTATACCGGAAGGGTAATAAATTTGAAGTTTATGAGCAGGGTTTGCTATTCCTATACCCACCTTATTTACAACGGTTCCATTCTCCACATCGCTAACATATAGTGTGGTTCCAACGGCCAGATTGGAATAGCGGTTTGCGTAGGGACCAAGGCTGTATATTGATAGTGCGTTTCCAAAATAATTTTGTCTGATATTGGTGCCGAATTCACCATAACCAGTATTTATACATGAGTATGAGCCTGCTTCGTATCCCCCAATGCCAGCCGCCCAAAAAGAAACCCTTCCGCCAGCGTTTGCATTATCCTGTTGATCACTCATTAACCTCAAGTCTGCCTGAGCCCCGGGCTGGTAAATATGAAGTTTGGCCGAGGCGTTTGGCGTATTAGTGTTGATCCCAACACTTACCCCATTATCGAAAATCTGGCTACAGGTTGCGGCTGTGCCATTGGATTTAAGAACCGTATTGGCGGTTGCGCATCCCACTGGGCCGGTAGCCCCTGTAACTCCCGTAGCTCCAATTGCGCCATTAGTACCGTTAGTACCCGCTGTGCCTGTAGCACCGGTTGCACCAACAGCGCCCTGAATACCTTGCGGCCCGGTAGCGCCTTGAACACCTTGAAGCCCTTGTGGCCCGGTTGCACCAACAGCGCCCTGAATACCTTGCGGTCCGGTAGCGCCCTGAACACCTTGAAGCCCCTGTGGCCCGGTTGCACCAACAGCACCCTGAATACCTTGAGGCCCGGTAGCCCCCTGTACACCTTGTAGCCCTTGTGGCCCGGTTGCACCAACAGCGCCCTGAATACCTTGCGGCCCTGTAGCGCCCTGTACACCTTGTAGCCCTTGTAGCCCGGTTGCACCAACAGCGCCCTGAATACCTTGCGGCCCTGTAGCCCCCTGTACACCTTGTAGCCCTTGTGGCCCGGTTGCACCAACAGCGCCCTGAATACCTTGTGGCCCTGTAGTGCCCTGTACACCTTGAAGCCCTTGTGGCCCGGTTGGACCAACTGGACCCTGGACACCCTGTGGGCCTAAAGCTTGTACCCAAATAGTTCCGTTAAAATACCAAAAACCGACAGCCCCACCGATCATGGCAGCATTGGTGTTAAAAACCAACAAAGAAATCGAAGGATTTGCTATTGTGGTAATATCATTAATTGAAATTAAAGCAACCCGGGGGATCAAAAGTCCTTTGGAGGCGCTGCTCACATCCAGCATAGCTGAAGGATCAGCGGGATTGCCGGAAATATTTATTGAAACACCTTGCTGTGCATAACTAAATGATGCGAACAAGAGACTGAATGCAACTAATAAAATTTTTTTCATTTTAAAAGAATTAGATTATTTGGTGTCGCAAAAATATTTAAAATTTCAATTCACAAGCTGATTATATTTTTTGATATTTTGAAGTAACCGAATGATCAACAGTGCATCATATGATAAAATATTTATAGCAGAATTTCAATTGTTTACGAAAAATATTTTTGTCCTATTTGTCAAATTGGTTTCCATTAATATTATTCGTTGTTTACTATGATCTTGTAACACGCAGCTTTCATGTTTATCCCAGATTACGCAGTAGGAACATAGTGAACTATTGCGTAGCGCGCTGGATTGCGGGTTGAATCTGCCCGTCCCGTACACGAAGTGTCAGCGATTTTAATCCCTATATTTCGTTTAGTTTTTTATCTTATCCAATTTC
>CAZMPB010000119.1:0-9864 GCA_964567775.1 uncultured Bacteroidales bacterium | reverse complement strand
ATAAGTTGTCTGATTTTCAATTATTTAGGTCATTTTTAGTGGTAAACATGGGATTAATGCAAAACTTTCGTGGTGTGAATAAAATATCTGGTTTTTATATAAATATCCGTAACAAACTATTCAGCCCAAGGATAAAAAAATTGCTTAAATATTTTTTATACCTTTTTTTTGCTGTTTATCTCGCAAGTAATGCGATTATTTTTTTCGGCTCAAAAAAATTTATGAGCAGTGATAGTGCGAAGGTCCCGGCAAGTTACGTTGCGCTGGTTCCCGGTGCCAGCGTGTATGCCAACGGGCAGCCGTCGCAGATACTTGCCGACAGGCTGGATAAAGCCTGCGAACTTTATAAGAACGGAAAGGTAAAACGTTTTTTGCTAAGCGGAGACCACGGCACGCGGACATACAATGAAGTGGAAGCCATGAAATCGTACCTGAACAACAAAGGCGTCCCCGACAGTGTTATATTTACCGATCATGCGGGCTTCGATACATATAGTTCCATGGTGCGGGCAAAAAAAGTTTTTGAAGTGGACAGCCTGACCATTGTTACGCAGGCCTTCCATCTGAGAAGGGCTGTTTATATTGCGCGTAAACAAGGGCTTGTGGCTTACGGTTACGAGTCGGATATGCGACGATACCCGAGTATTATCTATTTGATGATCCGTGAAAGTTTTGCCAGCATCAAAGCGTTTTTCGAAGTGCTTTTTCATGTTGAGCCCAGGTTTGGAGGTGAAAAGATTCCTATCCGGGGCGACAGCAGTAAGAGTTATGATTAGTGCATTATGAGTTTATACTTATGACAAATTCATAATCAGCATTGGTATTATTCCACGGATTGCAGTTTTTTGTGATTTTGTATTAAGCGTTCGACGATAACTTTTTTGTCTTCTGCCTCCGACAGTTCTTGTTTTTTGTTGCTGATGGAGGTCTGTACCTGTTCGTAATACTCTGTGGCGTTTTTACCTTCTGCTTTCAATTGTTTTAGTTGGGCTTCATATTTTTTACACTCAGCGGTAAGGAAGTTAATCCTTGATTGTATTTCGGCAAGGTCATTATCCAGATTGATCTCAAGCCTTTGGTTGCACTTCTGAAATAATTCTGTCAGCACACCTTCGCGGGCCAAAAGTTTATTGTATTGAAAGATCTTTTTATCCTCAGCAAGTTTCAAATTATCATAATCTGCTTTTGTCTTTAAATATATTTCTTTTTTTGTTTTTTTGTTTTCTTCAAGTTGTTGAAGCATATTTTTTAATTCATCCATTTTATCGGCGTTGGCATTCTGCCAGTTTATCAGCGTGCGCTCGGCTTTTGGGATTTCGTAGCGGACAGCGGACAGGTCTTCTTTAATGATCTCAATAAGTTTGCTTGTTTCATCCGAGTTCCCGAGATTGTAGATGTTGTTGTTATATATTTCGTTAAGATTTTCAAGGGGCTCTTTATTTGTTTGATTTTCGATATAAATAGCGAATTCCTTATTGGCTCTTTTTACTTCTGAAGGAGTAAAATTGGTGGATGTGATATAATCTTCTACTTCTTCTAATACAACGTCTTGCCCACCAATATTTAGAATAACCGATTTTTTCTTAACCATCATATTGTTTTTGTAGTCATCATATGCGTCTATCCGCCAGGCAAAATTAATTTCCTCCGGATAAAGTGTCCCGGTGTTGTCAGGGTTGAGCAGAATATAATAATTATCAGTTTTTGACTTTTTGGGATTTTTACTGTCGGCTATGGTTATCGGAATGTTGATCCTGAGTAAAGTTTTGCCGGCGATACCGGTTTCTTTTTTCTCCAGACTATGGAGCTTATTGATGATGCCCTCCATATTATTAGTGACTTCTTTTTTGAAATTCAGGTCTTTGTAAAAGTACCAGTAATCTGAGAAACTATAGTTTTTTTTGAAACTCTCCACCTGGCCGACAAATGATTTTCCGGGTTTTCCGCCTCTGACTCCTGCATGTTTGCCACAAAATATGTAAGCCCAATATATCTTATCGTCTTTCCATACATATATTTTGTAAATACCGTCCACGGTTCCGTCATCATTTAGCGGCAAGATGCCAGGCTCATAAGAATAGCAGTAAAATCCCTGATTTATCATCCTGCCATTGAGCGTATTCAGGCGGATGTCATCACTGTTGGAATATGTTTGTTTTTCACAACCTTCTTTCCAGATGATTACTCCTTCGAATTGTGAAAAAGGAGGAAAATCATTAGGAATTATCGTCGGCATATTTCTGCCTTTGGTACCATACGGCATCATCACAAAATTCAATAAGCCCGTTTTGGAATTTATTTCACTGTCTTTATCGTACTGAAATGCGCAATGCCAAATCGGGTTTTTTCTGTCGCCGGGTGTCCAGGAATATGCAAAGGCTTCAAGCTCTCCATTCAGGTTTCTGCCTTTTCCTTTAATTACCACAGTTTCGTTTACATCCCTCCAGTAAATGTCGTTGAAATACCTGAAAAGCTCGTATTTCCCCATCCTCAGGACTTTTTCATTAGGTTGGTGGAGCATATCATATACCTCATTTTTATAATTATCAATAAGCCTGTATGGGATCTGTTCCACAGTTATGTTATTTTCTTTAAGGTATTTTTCAGTATTAAAACGCTGCAGGATACATTGCTGAACCTCAGATGGTGTTTCCACTGAAAACTGGCGTTTTGCAATTTCAATACTGTCGCAATACTGTAGAAAGAATGTTTCAAACCATTCATAAGCCATGTCGAAGTTATTGGCATCTTTCCACGATCCGGTTCCTTCTATCTGCGGACAAATGAGGGTGTCGTAAATCGTTTTTTTACCGGATTTATTTTTGATGTAGAATCCCGCAAGGTCAGCTTTTACCTGGCCTGAGTCAATTCTTAGACGTGGTATTGTAGATTGAAAAGGTTTCTCAATGGCTACATTTTTTCCTACATTTTGATTATAAGCCGAATCAACCATATACTTGTCCTGAGAAATGGCATAATGCGAGATACATCCTAACATGTATGGATGGTGATTTTTGACTTTATTACTTGGAAGAAAATTTATTTTGTCTGCTGTATATCCCAGGTTGGCAAGCATGGACAGCAAACTATTGCCAAATATGAGGTAATCATAAGCAGTGGTGAACGTCCTGATTCCGTAGTTATCCTTATTGTTGGGGCCGATAAATCTACCATCGAACACCCCTATGATATACTTGCTCCCATACTGGTTCGAATGGAATTTTTTTCTCAAACTAAAAATTTCTTTCCATTCTTCAATGGGTTGGACTTTTTTAACTGAGTCAGCAGCGATGTTATTATCTCCTTTGTTTTTTTGTCCGGTTGCAGTTGGTGGAAAGATGTTTGAAATTATTATTATAAAACAAAACGTGGCAATAATTTTCATTAAGGTTGTGCGAATGCAATAGCATTTTAGGGAGTATGTAAATAATACCGATTGCACATTCAATATAGTCCAATATCGACTTTGTCTTATTGGACTATTTTCATGTAGCATCGGCATTAACCATTGTAATTTATTTTTTGTCTTTGGATTAAAAAATAAATACAATTGGTATAACACACCCTCTTTCAGAACCGAAAAAAGATTCAAAGCGAAATTATATTTTTTTAACAGATACAAAATATGCCATCTTCAGCTCATAAATATTTTTTATTGATGTTTGATTTAGCTATACCTTACAGCCAAAAGGGTTTTATTGAGAAATAATTCTTTTTATTGCTTCCGGTGAAAAATAAAAACTAATTTCATACATCAGCAATCATTTTATACAAATTTACGAAAAAAAGGTTACAAAATCAATAAGATAGATGAAGATGTCATATCTTTTGTTCAGGGGATGCCAATTTTATACTCTTGATTTTTTAATTTCAGGGAAAGATGACACATATATCTGAAAAACTGGAGGCGTGTGTCTGTAGAATTTCGCCGGCGCATGATAAACTTTATTTTTTTTTTGGCATATATTATCAGGAAATTATAATTTTGCAAACCAAAAAAATCTAAAAAAATGAAAAATCTAAAGATCTTATCAGTTATTATTGGTGCAATGATTTTGTTTTCTGCCTGTTCAGGAAACAAGGAAGAAGTTAAAAACGAAAACAAAGCAGTTGCCGGAGTTTTTTCAAGCGATTTGGAAGCTACGGGCTGGATGAACCTGTTTACGCTAAGCAAAGATGTCGCTCATTCCGGACGGTATTCCAGCCGTGTCGATTCTATTAACCAGTTCAGTTTTGGATTCAGGGAATTTGCTAGTATAATAGCTGACACCATCCCTAAAAAGGTTGATATTGATTTCTGGATGTTATGTCTCCAGACCGGTATTAAAAGTACGCTTGTTCTAAGTATTGATTCTGTAGACAAAAATATTTTCTGGCATGGAATTGAACTCGCGGATTCTGTAAAAGCCCCCAACAAATGGCAAGAAATAAAAGCTACGGTTGATCTGCCCGAGAACATCATGGCCACGGATAAAATTTCGATCTATGTCTGGAACAAAGAAAAGAGGACTTTTTATATTGACGACCTGAAGGTGACTTTCGGAAAGTAAAAGTAAAAACATACCTCCTGATGTTGGTAATGCACGGTTAATTTAGTTTTTTTGAAAATATAAAACAAGAAAAAGAAGCTCCGCAGGGCTTCTTTTTTAATTCACAAGTTTGCCTTCTGCCATTGAAACTATTACCATGAAACAAAATTATTTTGAAAGTGTTACCTATAAAAAATCGGACTTTACAAAAAACGCCCTGCATGTTGGTGCCTATGAAAATTGTATTTTCGATGGCTGCGATTTTTCAGGCGCAGACCTGAGCAACATTAAGTTTACAGCTTGCGAATTTATCGTGTGCAACCTTAGCTTGGCCAAGCTTAACAATACCGCATTAAGGGAAATAAAATTTCAGGACTGTAAATTGTTGGGATTGATTTTTGAGAATTGCAACAAATTCGGATTATCTTTCAGTTTTGACAAATGTATCCTTAATCATGCATCCTTTTACCAGGCCAAACTTAAAAACACGAAATTTATTAACACGCAACTTCAGGAAGTGGATTTTACCGAATGTGATCTGAGTGGCGCTGTTTTTGACAACTGCAACCTCGACCGGGCTGTTTTTCAGCATACACTGCTTGAAAAAACTGATTTTTCGACTGCCTATGGCTATGCTATCGACCCTGAGATAAACCGAATAAAGAAAGCCAGGTTCTCAAGTGCAGGCTTAGCCGGACTTCTATACAAATACGAGCTTGAAATTATTGATTAATAAAGCTGATTGATTTAGCAACATAAATAACAGGGAACAATATCGTTTTGCATTCATTTAGAGAAAATTTGCCCATGTTAAAGCCCATTTTATTAAAAATAAAACTGTATTACCAGAAAACAAGACAGTGGTTTGCAACCAGAAAAAAGCTGCACAAACAACGCCGATGGTATATCAGGTTATTGCATGATATAGTATTTGTCGTTCTGGTTTTCATTTTTTTGCTTTTTCTTATCAATATTAATTTTTTATGGCTGTTCGGCAAATCGCCGCGAATATCCGAAATCAGAAATCCTCAGCAGAGCTTAGCATCCGAAGTATATAGCGCTGACGGAAAAATGATTGGTCGTTTTTTCAAAGAAAACCGTACTCCTGTTGAATTTCATGATTTGTCTCCGGTACTTGTCAAAACACTGATTGCCGTGGAAGACCAACGTTTTTATTCCCATAGCGGCATTGATTTCAGAGGACTTATCTCTGCTTTCCGCGACTGGTTTTCGGGAAATTACCGCGGCGCCAGCACCATCACGCAGCAGTTGGTAAAAAACATGTATAAATCACGCACGGCCTATTCACGTGGACTATTCGGGCATATACCGTATGTGCGGATAGTCATCATGAAACTTAAGGAATGGATAGGCGCCCTGAAAATTGAGATGTTCTATTCCAAAGAAGAGATATTGATCATGTACCTCAATACCGTTGATTTTGGCAACAATACCTTTGGAATAAAAACAGCAGCAAGGGTTTATTTTGGCGTTTCGCCAGACAAATTAGAGCCGCAGCAGGTGGCCATGCTTATCGGCATGTTAAAAGCCCCCACCACCTACAACCCGCTACGTAACCCGAAAAACTGTATCAAACGCAGAAATGTGGTGCTCGGCATCATGAAAAGAGTAAATCTTATTACCGAAAGCCAGCATGACTTACTGTTACTGCTGCCTCTGGGGCTGAAATACAAAGTTGAAGACCTCTCCGACGGCCAGGCCACCTATTTCAGGATGGCGGTGGCCGATGCCCTTGGAAGCTGGTGTAAAGATAATAATCTGGATATTTATACCTCGGGCCTGAAAATATATACCACCATAGATTCGCGTATGCAGCAATACGCCGAAGAAGCAGTAAAAAAACAAATGAATATCCTGCAAAGCGAGTTTAATCGGCAATGGGGAAAAGAAAATCCATGGCGTAACGAACAATATCAGGAAATACCGGGCTTTTTGCAAAGCAACGCCATGGAATGCGCCCGTTACAAGGCATTTCGTAAAGAAACCGGCAATGCCGATTCGGCTATGGCGCTTATGCGTAAGCCGGTGGCTATGACCTTATATCATCCGAAAAAGGGACAAACAGACACGGTGCTCAGTCCTTTGGATTCGATTAATTATACATTGCGGTTTTTGCATACGGGTTTTGTGGCCATCGAGCCGCAGAACCGCTATGTACGTGCCTGGGTGGGCGACATCGATTACCGGTTTTTTAAATTCGACCATGTATCGCAATCGGCGCGGCAGCCGGGCTCTACCTTTAAGTTGTTTGTGTATACCGCCGCCATTGCATCGGGAATTGGCCCTTGTGATATGCGCACCGACAAGTATGTGGAATGGAAATACAAGGAAAAAGGGCAGGACAAAGTATGGCGCCCTCACAATGTCAATGGTGTATTTTATAATATCCCCGTGAGCCTGCGTTCGGCTTTTACCAATTCCATCAATGGCGTTGCCGTTACGCTTGCCCGCGAGGTAGGCATTGAAAAAGTGATACGGTATGCCTATCTGCTTGGCATCAGAACCAAAATGGAGTACGTACCTTCGGTGTGCCTTGGCTCCAGCGAAGTGAAGCTGCTCGACCTTGTCAACTCTTATGCCACCATTGTGGCCGACGGCGACTATGAAGCCCCCGTGCTGGTAACACGCATCGAAAACCGCGACGGCAAGGTACTTTGGGAATACAAACCTGAAAGGAAGCAGGTTATTGACTACGAGACCGCATTTTTGATGCAGGAAATGCTTAAAGCCGGTGTCAAAGAGAGAGGTTCTACCGTTCAGAACCTTTGGTCGTACAATATTTTTAAAGACGGAACTGAGTTTGGAGGGAAAACAGGCACATCGTCAAACCACAGCGATATGTGGTTTGTGGGTGTTTCGCCGAGGCTGGCTGCCGGCGCTTGGGTGGGAGGAATACGGCGCAGCATACATTTTCGTCCGGGGAGCAGGATAGGCGAAGGCGGCCATGCGGCTTTACCCATGTTTGGTTATTTTATGGAAAAAGTTATGAACGATGAATCGTTGAAGGCATACCGTCAAAAATTCCCCGGGCCCAAACAAAAGATAAGCAAAAACTATAATTGTGTTACCGCCATTCCTGATTCGATCCTGAGGGCTGTAGATTCAATAATGAATGGGGTAGATTCGGTGCCTGCGATTGTAGCGCCATAATTAATAAATAAAGTCAGTTCCGATCTTGCCAAAAAAAAGAGCATGAAAAAACTCCATGCTCTTTTTAAATTTTTTGATAAATTTCTAATAGGAAAAATCTTCGGCATTATCAAATTGTGTGGTGATAACGATGGCGCCTTTTTTATCGATATATCCCCATTTCGGGCCTTTACGAACGCGGGCCAGGCCGGATTCAAAATCCCTTGCTCCTTCAAACTGCGGGTTGATGATATATAAGCCTTTTATATCAATATAACCCCATTGCGGACCCTTACGCACCAAAGCCATTCCTTCGTCAAAATCAGAGGCTTCGCCAAACTGCGGGTTGATGATAAAACTCCCTTTATCATCAATATAACCCCATTCTTTAAATTTATTGACACGGGCATATCCTCCATGGAAATCTTGCGCCAGGTCAAACTGAGGGTTGATCACCCAAATACCTTTTTTATCTATGTAACCCCATTGTTTCATTTTTTTTGCCTTAGCAAGGCCTCCGTAAAAATCGCCGACAGCTTCGAATTGAGGATTGATCACATAAGTTCCTGTTTTATCAACATAACCCCATGAAAGGCCTTTACGCACACGCGCATAACCTCCGAAAAAGTCCTCTGCATCATCAAACTGGGGATTGATCACCCAGGTGCCTGTTTTATCTACATAGCCCCATTGTTTCGCTTTGAGCGCTTTTGCCATGCCATCGTGAAATTCTCCAAGAAAATCAAACTGCGGATTAACCACGTAAGTACCTTTTTTATCAATTATGCCCCACTGCATACCTTTGCGAACCCTTGCCATGCCTGCTGAAAAATCTTCTGCGCCGTCAAACTGAGGGTTAATAACAAAAACGCCGGTCTTATCAATATAACCCCATTGTTTGAATTTTCTGACACGGGCAAGCCCTTCAGAGAAGTCCTCAGCCTGTTCAAACTGAGGGTTGATCACGTATGTCCCTTTATAATCGATATATCCCCAACTTCCGAACTGAAACACTCTCGCGAGGCCGTTGGAAAAACTTTTTGCATTGTCAAATTGCGGATTGATCACATAAGAACCTTTTTTATCAATAAAGCCCCAATCCTTACCCATGCGCACAAGCGCATAATATTCCTGAGCATAAAGGCACCCGCTGAAAATAACTGCGAACAAGAATAACGTGAATTTTTTCATGACAAATTATTTTTTTTATGTTTATGCAAATTTAGTAAATTAATTAAAATTCCGGCAAATATTAACTGTTATCACAAAATTTAGGCGGGTGTCAAATATAATTCGGGTAATTTCTTTTTTTGACGGGCTTGATGAAAAAATGACGACTCAATTTATCAGGGAATAACATTTTTTTTATAAGCACAATTTAGGAAGAAGAATTTAGCAGGGGCAGGCGCCCCGAAATATTTGTAAGATTGGAACCCCCTGAAAAATTAAGGTGCAGAGCACCGTAATATACAAGGTACACCACTCAAATAATCCCAAATTAAGCATTAGGAGTTTGCGAACTAATGCTTTAGTTGTCCGCCAGCTGGCGGACGATTTAGTAAATGTTTCCCGACATTTTGCTTATAATTAAAACAATGTGTAAACTTGTCGGGATTACATTTACTTTGTCGATTCCGCAATAAAAATTATAGTATAAGTTCATAAATTACAGCAAATTATGCAATAATATCTCTAATGCTACGCATTAGGAAAATTTCTATTGCGGAATTTGGGATAATAATTAAATATCAAATGTTTTTCAATGTCTTTTTGTCAAATTCCCTGTATTAAAACATTTCTTTTTACGGTGTTAATTAGATGAATTTAGCATTACCTATAGGAACTGGGCATAACCAGGAGTTTAATGTTACGGTAGGCTGTACCTTGTTTTTCGCGCTTATTATTATTTTACAAATATTACGGTGCTCTGCACCTAATAACAATATTAGAAAAAACGATAGGGTTGCGTATTAGAAGCTCTTGAATGCGTGATCAGCGGTTTAATTGTCATCATTAATTATAATGGCTCTATTCTAAATTAAGTATGAAATATTTTTTAACCGCTATTAAATATTGGCATTACCTACGGCTGTTTTCCAAAATTTCTTTGTAGGACAGCGATATGTTCTTTTAACCTGAATAATTCACAAAATCAAATATCAGAAAAAAAACCGTGCAATTTTAC
>CAZMPB010000118.1:0-9881 GCA_964567775.1 uncultured Bacteroidales bacterium | reverse complement strand
TGGTCAGTATCGTATTGTTCGACAGCCTTTTTCCTTTGGCTTTATAGCTCTTAACGCCAATAAACTCAACCAGGTCAATAGTTTCTGATGGCTTGCTTCGCGAGTTTTTCATTTCATAAGTAAGTTCCACCGAAGGATTTTTTTCCGGCATAAATTCTACCAAATGCGAGCCCTGGCTTTCACTGATGAAGCATGACTTTTTTTCGGTAAACTCCACATTGAACCTTTTGGCAAAGGAATAGCCCAGCTCACCATCAAAATAAATCACCGTATAAACCTTTTCGGGCTTGTATTTCTCAATAATAAAGAGGTCTTCATCGAAATGGATCGACAAGTCGTTGTTATAAATTTTGAAATATCCTGATTTCATGAATGTGATGATCTTGTCTTCGGGCTCAAATGCTCCGAGCAACCTTCCGCGCTGTTCCGCATTCAGGCGGTTCACGGTGTCGTCAAACCAAACATCACGGGCGCTGAGAGTCGATACTCCGGAATCCTTCAGTGTTATTTTTCTAACCGGATTTTTGGTGAGGATATTCCCTATGGAGGCCCGTCCTTTGATAGCCAGGGCGCTGAATTCATAATCAAAAGAAAGTATTTTAAGATGAGGTTTCGGCCTTAGACTCACAGTGATTATTTCGGCTTCCCCATTAGGATTTGCGGTAAAGTACAACACTTTTGAATCAACTTTGCCTTTGGTAAGCACATACTCTTTATCCCTGTTCACGCCATGCACGGCAAAGCGCTTTACCATGGCAGAACCGTTCTTTCCGTCTCTGTAAACCATGTTGTATATGGTTCGCTCGTCGTTTCTCTTATATACCGCCGCGTAAATAATATTTTTCCCGACAAAGACCTTATCGGCAACCTTTGTCAGCATGAAAGTCCCGTCTTCCCTGAAAGTCAGGATATCATCAATATCGGAACAATCGCATACATACTCATCTTTTTTCATCCCGGTGCCGATAAACCCTTCTTCGCGGTTCATATACAGTTTCTGGTTTGCTATAGCCACCATTGTCGCCTGGATCACATCAAAATTCTTTATTTCGGTCTTGCGCTCCCTTCCCTTGCTGTATTTCATTTTTATGCGCTCGTAATAAGTTATCGCGTAGTCGACAAGATGGTCAAGATCATAATCCACCTGATCAATATCATCTTTTAAGGAGCTGATGATATCCTCAGCTTTATCGGAATTGTATTTTGAAATACGGTCGATTGGGATCTTCCGCAAATGGTGAATATCTTCGATGGTCACATCACGTATGAACAAATTGGAGTAAGGCTTCAGCCCTTTATCGATCACATCGTCGATCTCTTTGTCTGTTTTGGATTTACGCATAAGCTGGTACACTTCTTTTTCGATAAAGATGCGTTCCAGAGAAGCAAAATGAAGCTGTTCGAGACATTCGGCTTTTTCGATTTCCAGTTCTCTCTGAAGCAGGTCAAGGGTATGCTGCACCGATTTTTCAAGTATTTCGTGAACCGTGATAAATCGGGGTTTCTGATCATCAATAATGCAGCATATGGGGGATATGCTGGTTTCGCAGGCAGTAAATGCATAGAGGGCGTCAATAGTAGTATCAGGGGAAACTCCCGGGGCCAGGTGAATTAGTATTTCAACTTTTGCAGCGGTGTTATCTTCAATTTTCCGAATTTTGATTTTGCCTTTATCATTTGCAGTGACAATACTTTCGATCAGGGACACCGTGGTCGTCCCATAAGGGATTTCATTAATGATAAGGGTTTTCTTGTCTTCCTGGTTGATCTTTGCCCTGATCCTTACCTTACCGCCCCGGGCTCCGTCGTTGTATTTTGAAATATCCACCATGCCGCCGGTAGGAAAATCGGGCAGGATATCAAATTCTTCGTTTTTCAGGTGTTTGATACATGCGTCGATGACCTCGATGAAATTGTGCGGCAATATCTTCGAAGACAAGCCTACACCGATACCTTCCACGCCCTGAGCAATTAATAAGGGGAATTTTACGGGCAAGGTCACCGGTTCGCGGTTTCTCCCGTCGTAGGAGGCCTGCCAGATGGTAGTTTTCGGGTTAAACACCACTTCGAGGGCGAATTTCGAGAGGCGGGCTTCTATGTACCTTGGCGCGGCCGCGCTGTCGCCAGTCAGAATGTTGCCCCAGTTTCCCTGAGTATCTATGAGCAGATCTTTCTGCCCGAGGCCCACCATGGCTTCGCCGATGGAGGCATCACCGTGTGGGTGATATTTCATGGTATTCCCGATAACATTGGCCACTTTGTTGAAACGTCCGTCGTCGAGCTCTTTGAGCGAATGCAGTATGCGGCGCTGAACAGGTTTCAGGCCATCGAGGATATCAGGTACGGCACGGTCGAGGTTTACGTACGAGGCGTAATCCAGAAACCAGTTCTTATACATGCCCGAAAGGTGCATGGTCTTGGGAAGCACTTCATTCTCCCCGCCTGCTTCCTCAGGCTTGTCCTGGTCTTCTTCGCCTTTTAATATCTCGTCGTCCATAAATTACTGCCTATCATTTCCATAAACGCAAAAGTACAACTTCTGAAGCAAGAAACAGCAATGCGAGCAACACAAAAGTTTTCCACAATTTTTTCCCCTGGTTCAATTCGGCCACCACCGTTGAGAGCGATTTTGCTTTCCCTTCAAGAAGCGTGGTATTTTTCAGATTATTTTTGTCGATAAAACTATTTATTTCATCCTGTGTAAAGCATTTCATATCCGATTCAGCTTTATCATAATTGAAAGCTATCCCTGTTATAGGATCGCTGTTCGTCAGCAAATAATTTCCATTGTTCCTTACCTGATCATTCAGCAGCAGGGATATCCGACCGTAATAGTTTTGCAACTGGGGAATAATTTCATCATTTCCTGCCGTATTTTTTAATTTCAGCACCATGTCTTTTTCACCTTTCAAGGCAACAGGTACTTCCACAATGTTGTCCCTACCGATAACATAATAAAGGGGCGGCTGCATGCGGCTCATCATGGCTATTTTGTATAGGGTGGGAACAAACAAAGCATGTTTCGGGAAATTGCTGAACTCCGTATTTAAAGGAACCGACAAAAGAAATACTTTTCCTTGGCCGCAGTCCTGAATACTTAAAAAAGGCTCGCCATTCTGAAGTTTCATTAGGAAATCCTGTGCCGATTTGCTGATACGGCTCACCGAATAATAGGATGTCACCTGCGGAAGATCAATAATCTGAGGCACGCTTTCGAAAACATCGGCATAAACAGGATGGTTAAGATTGATATCGGCTATTTTCTGAGTGACTTTGTTCAGAGCCGTATAATAATTGGCACCCATCGAAGAAAGAAATTTTTTGTAATTTTCTAAATTCATTTTTGCCGGAGGAATCACAAATAAATGCCCGCCGTTGCCCACAAATTTCTGAAGCTCTTCGGACAAACCGGAAGAAACTTCACTAATTTCGTTCATGATTATTAAGTTACAGGAGGCTAACGAATTATAGTCCACCTGATTCACCGAAACATTTTGGAACATAAAAGCCGAATCGCCGGCTAACAATGAATTCAGAAATACATTGCTCTGAGTACCATTAATGCAGACAACAGGAACCGAAGTCTTAATATCGTATGAAAAATAAAATTTATCATCAAAAGTGACCGGGCTGTCCGTTATTTCTATCGTGCCATGATGAATGCCCGGTTCTTTGTCTAGATATGTTATGATCGTCCCCGCAGAGCTGTTGGGCGCAATATTCAAACTGGTGACGGCTTTCTGAATATTGTTTATGCTGAGTTTCAGCGGTACTTTTTCTGCCATGATATCCGAATTATTTCTTACAGAAACATAAAGCTTTACTGTCTGTCCGCTCAGATGCACCGGCGACTCGAACCAGCAGGAATCTAGGCTGAGGTTATCGGATTTATTTGATTTTACCGGGATCAAATAATAAGTATTCGCCGTATCAGGCTCAAGCTGCGGAAGTAAGCTGGTAGTTTTCTGAAAATCGGAGATCAGATAAGCTATATGGCTGCTGCCCACACCTTCGCTGAAGCTTTCGGACTGCCGCTTAATGATGTCTGACAGGCTGCGGCTTACAGGGCTTAGTTCCACCTCGCGGAGCAGGGCAGTCAACTCTTCGCGGTTGACAAACTGCCGGTGGCGTGCTTCAAAATCGTTGGTCAATAACTGAAAATGATCCGCACCGCGGTATGCAGCAGCAATTTCGGCGGCCTTGACCTTTGCTTCTTCGAGCAGGGTGCCCCTGCCCCCATCAGCCTGCATGCTGTACGAATTATCAATATAGATACAAACGTAATTTACTGCTTTTGGATTCACGGCGTTTTTGCTCAGCGGAATATACGGCTGGGCAAAAGCAAATACCAGGGAAATAATGGCAAGGATACGCAAAGCCAATACGATAAGGTGGCGGAGTTGAGATTTCTTTTTGGTTTCCTGTTTGACTTCTTTAAGAAAACGGACATTCGTGAAATACACTTTTTTGTATTTACGGAAGTTGAACAGGTGAATAATCACCGGAACAGCCACAGCAAACAAGCCAAAAAGGAAATATGGGTTAAGAAATGCCATGTGAAAAATAAAAGGCAAATGTAAATATTTTTTGTTTAGTAAAAATTTCCAAAACCCAATCCGCAGTGGCGGACCAAATTCCAAGCCCAAAATTAAGAAGTCAAACTTATCAGAAAATAAACAATATTTTTATTTCGCCTGTGAAAAAAGTAAAAAATATTGTATTTTTGCCTGTGAAAAAACTAAACACTTAATATTTTTTGCCTGTGAAAAATGAAAATATATACTTTAAACGCCGAATAGACGACACGTTAAAAAATTGGAAAAATAATTCTGAACGCAAGCCCTTGCTTTTACGTGGTGCGCGACAAGTGGGAAAATCGTCGGCAGTGCGTCAATTGTCGAAGGATTTTGATTTTTTTGTCGAAATAAATTTTGAGGAACAACCCGAAATCAACGAATTCTTTCAACGTAATTTATCACCACAACAATTGTGCGAAAATATTTCGATTTTGAAAGGTATTCCAATCGTTCCGGGTCGAACATTGTTGTTTTTTGACGAAATTCAAAACTGTATTCCGGCAATATCGTCATTACGTTTTTTTTATGAACAATTGCCTGAATTGCATTTAATTGCTGCAGGGTCGCTGTTGGAATTTGCGCTAAAGGAACTGCCATCTTATGGAGTGGGTCGTGTACGTTCAGCTTTTATGTACCCTTTTTCATTTGACGAGTTTTTAATGGCTTTTGATGAATCTGAGTTGCTTCAACTCAAACTAAATGCCGGTTTTAAAAATCCTTTACCCGACATATTTCATAATAAGCTACTTGATTATTTAAAAAAATTTTTAATACTGGGCGGAATGCCTGAAGTAGTTTCAAATTATATTCAAAAGAAAAGAATAGATGAAATTCAATATATTATTGATGATTTATTGATTTCATTCAAAGCTGATTTTTCAAAATATAAAAAGAGAGTTCCTACACTTCGGATTTCAGAAGTTTTTGAATCTGTCGCTCAACAGTCGGGAGGCAAATTTGTTTATAAAAAAGCTGCGGTCGAAGCTAAACAATACCAAGTAAAAGAGGCATTAGAGCTACTGATTATGTCAGGTTTGGTAATTCAGGTTACTCATTCTTCGGCAAATGGAATTCCGCTTGGCGCCGAAAGCGATTATAAAAAACGCAAGGTGTTTTTATTTGACACGGGTTTGTTTCAGCGTGTTTGCGGGTTAAATTTATCTCAAATAATTGTATTAAAAGACTTTAATAGCATCAACAAAGGGTCTGTTGCCGAACAATTTGTCGGATTGGAGTTTTTGAAATATACAGATCCTTTTCATCAGAAAAATTTATATTATTGGCATCGGGAAACTGCGAGTAGTAATGCAGAAGTAGATTACATCATACAAAATCAAACAGAAATAATTCCTGTTGAAATTAAATCTTCAGGGCAAGGTTCAATGCAAAGTATGTTTCAATTTCATAAAGAAAAAAATCGGTCAAAAGGCATTAGACTTTCATTGGAAAACTTTTCAAAAGTCAAAGGTATTGATATATATCCACTATATGCTGTAAGTAGCGTCATACAACATCCATAAAAAAAAGCCCCAGAGGGGCTTTTTTTTATTGTCTGCCAGCTTTTTTAGCTTTCTTTTCTTCTCTTTTTTCTTTCAAGCTTTTGGTAGCTTTTTTCTTTTCTTCTTTGGGTTTAATTGATTTGTCTTTTGCCATAATTTTAAATTTATAAAATTAACGAATGTAAAATTACAAAAAATTTCTACTCTTCAAAAATAAAAAACATTTCTCAGATTATTTCACGTTTGCCGAAGCAAATTGTTTACCCAGCGCCAGCGCGTTCAGGTTGGTTTGAATAATCTCATCTCCTTTTTTTCCAAATATAGCCCGGATAGCATTTTCAAGCTTTTCATATTCTATGCCCAGAAAAGGCGAAGCAGCGCCAAGAATTACCATGTTTGCCGATTTGGCGGCGTTGATCTCTTTGGCCATTTTATCGGCTTCAACCAGCAGATGACGCGGGAAAGCTTTTATTTCATCATGAACTTTTCCGATCTCGGGATAATTAGGTATGTTGATAAATGGTTCATCATTGGTGATCAGCCAGCCATCCGGTGAAAGCATCGGAATATAACGAAGAGATTCCATGGGTTCTACTGAAATAACCAGATCGACTTTGCCCTGGGGGATAAGGTCTGAAAAAATCTCCCGGTCGGATATACGCAGATTGGATGAAACATCGCCACCACGCTGGCTCATGCCATGTACTTCGGCCTGCTTGATATATAAACCCATGTCAATAGCGGCATAACCGATTACTGCTGCAATAGATAGAATTCCCTGACCGCCGACTCCTGCTAATATTATGTCTTTTTTCATTTTATTTATTTTTAATTGGCTCCCTCAGATCGCGCTGATCCGCCGTGGCGAATCGCAGATCCATATCTGATTTTTCTATGTTCCGTCGAGGCGGACTGCGGGAAAATATTATTCATTATGATTAATTATACTTTTTCTTCTTTTTTTTCTTTGAATTTTTGCTGCATACGTTTATTGAGTGAAACGATACATTCACGTGTGGGGATGATCACCGATAAGCCATTGTATGCCAGTTCTTTTTCAAAGATCTTCACATTTTCTTCGTGGTTCTTTTTCAAGGGTTTAATGATATGCACATGTTCGGGATCCGCACCCAGGCCTTTAACGATACTTTCCACTTTCCCTGTGGCCGCTGATTTCTGTCCGCCTGTCATAGCCGTGATGCTGTTATCTAATATTACAACAGTGATCGGGGCATTGCAGTTGACCGCATCAAGCAGTCCTGTTATACCCGAATGGGTAAAGGTGGAATCACCAATGACAGCTACGGAAGGCACCAGGCCTGCATCAGCGGCACCTTTGGCCATAGTTATGGAAGCGCCCATATCCACGCATGAGTTAATAGCATTATAAGGCGGCAATGCGCCCAAGGTGTAACAACCGATATCTGCAAAAACGCGGCCTTTACCATAGGGAGCAATAGCTTCATTCAGACCAAGGTAAGTATCAATATGGGGGCAGCCGACACATAATGAAGGCGGACGGCCAACTACGACCTCAGGAATAAGGCCAGGTTCTTCTTCTTTGATACCCAGCGCAGCAGCAACTATATTCGGCGTCAGTTCGCCATCGCGAGGCAAGGTGCCATCCAATTTACCTTTTATCTTTTTTCCATCATTCAGATACCCTCTAAGCAATTCTTCGATCATCGGGGCTCCTTCCTCGAGGACCATGATTTCCCTGCATTCACCGAAAAGTCGTTCGATCTGTTTGCGGGGTGCCGGATATTGAGATATTTTCAGTACCGGAAAAGGAACTATCCTGTCGGGATAATTTTCCATCAGATAATTAAAAGCCAGGCCAAATGTGATGATGCCCATTCTCTTATCATTACCTTCGATATACTTGTTAAAAGGAGATATTTCACCCTCCTCAATAAGCTGATTCTGCGTCTGAAGCAAAAGTTTATACCTTTTTCGGGCAATAGCAGGTAAAAGAACATACTGCCGCATATCTTCCGGAAGTTTTACTTCGTTCTGAGCTTTTGCTTCCCTGGGCAATACGCCCGATCGTGAATGCGCTAAACGTGTGGTGATTCGCAACAGCACCGGAACATGATATTTTTCTGAAAGTTCAAAACCGTAATGCACCATATCGTAAGCTTCCTGTTGATTGGTGGGTTCGAGTATCGGCAATAAGGCAAACTTGCCGTAAAACCTTGAATCCTGTTCATTTTGCGAAGAGTGCATCGAAGGGTCATCGGCTGAAACAACGATCAGTCCGCCGTTTGTTCCTGTGATGGCAGAGTTAATAAAAGCATCGGCAGCCACATTCAGCCCGACATGTTTCATACACGTCATGGCTCTTTTGCCTGCATAGGCCATTCCTATGGCACTTTCTACCGCAGTTTTTTCGTTAGCAGCCCAGTTGGCTTTTATGTTCTTTTCTCTCGCTTCTTTGGAATGTTCAATATACTCCGTAATTTCGGTTGAGGGCGTTCCGGGATATGAATATATTCCCGATAATCCCGCATCAATAGCGCCCTGAGCAATGGCTTCATCTCCTAACAACATTAATTTTTGCATATCTTATTTCGTTTAATTTTTAATGTTCAATTTTCACAAAACTACATAAATTATTTTTTACTGCCAAGACAATTTTTCAATTTTAAAATAAAGATGAATATGAGAATATGATCAATACACTTCCCACCCAAAAAAAACAAAGAAGCTACAGAAACTTACGGGTTAACCCGTAAGTTTGCAATGTTTTAGGCCAGAAGCAGCAGGACATTTAACCTGAAAAAGATCTTTCCTGAATAATTCACAAACATTTTATTTGGGGATAAAGCCCTTGTGGTATCGGCTCTTTCATTAGCCCCGACTTTAAAGTCGGGGCTATTAAAGCACCAAGAATATTCGGGCTTTAGCCCAATATGGGAATTATTCAGGCTAAGTAAATTATTTATTTATCGATGGCCAGACAAACAAGAGTTTCTTATCTGCAATACAAATGTCTGTCCATTTATCTGTATGAAATTGCAAAGCCACCATGTTAGAGGGAAACAAAAAAGTAGTTTTTCCTTTAATAAAATAGTTGACCAAATCTGTGATATGCGGGTTATGCCCGACGATCGCCAGATTGTTTATTTCGTCAGGCTGTTCAAAGATCAAATTAAAATATGTGTCCAAAACAGCGGTGTATATCCGCTTGTTTGCAATAATTTTATCTACAGGGAAGGCAATCTGTTCTGCAATACCCATGGCTGTTTCAGTCGCCCTGACCGCATGGCTTGTGATGATACCATCAAAGCGTAAAGAAGCGTTATTTAAATACGCACCTAATTTATTTACGCTCGCAATACCCTCCTTTGTCAGGGGCCTTTTATGATCGGGAATATCGCACTGTTTAGCTTCTGCGTGCCGTATCAGAAATAATGTTTTCATAATTATTACATAAAAAAACACAGGATGGATTTTCCTGTGTTTTCATCAAAAAATTCATTTTTAATAAGCAAACAACGGGAAGTCCCGCATCATCTTCTGAACACGCTCGCTAACCGAGTTAATTACCGTTTCGTTCTCAATATTTGAAATTACTTCATCCAGCAAATCCACAATCAGAGGCATATGTTCTTCTTTCATGCCACGGGTGGTGATAGCCGGGGTACCGACACGCAGGCCTGACGTTGTAAATGGTGAACGGCTGTCGAAGGGAACCATATTTTTGTTGATCGTAATGTGTGCCCTGACAAGTGTGTTTTCTACAACTTTTCCGGTTATTTCCGGAAATTTTGTACGAAGGTCTATAAGCATCAGGTGGTTATCG
>CAZMPB010000117.1:0-9889 GCA_964567775.1 uncultured Bacteroidales bacterium | reverse complement strand
TACATATGAATTTTTAAATCTACCCACATCCGCACGTGTCGCTGCGCTCGGGAGTAATTTTCTGGCCGCTAATGATGACGATCTGTCTCTGGCTGTCATCAACCCTTCATTGATCGGGGAAAACCTGCACCACCAGATTTCGCTGAGTTTTGCCGAATACATCAGCGATGTTAATTACGGAACAGTGGCCTATTCGCATACCTTTAAAAAGGCCGGCAGTTTCGCCACCGCTTTGCAGTTCATCAACTACGGCAGGTTCATCGAGGCCGACGAAACCGGGCTTACCTACGGAAACTTCAGCGGCGGAGAATATGCCTTTACCCTGGGCTGGGGACGGAAACTGCATAAGAACTTTCTTTTAGGCGCCAACCTGAAAATGATCTACTCCCAACTGGAAAAATACAATTCTTTCGGCCTTGCAGTAGATGTTGCAGGGACTTACTTCAGCGAAAAAAACGGTTTCATGGCAAGTGTGATATTCAAAAACATCGGCCGTCAATTAGACGCTTATGTCCCCGGGAATATAGAACCACTTCCTTTTGAGATACAGCTTGGCATCTCACAAAGATTCAAAAAATTGCCGCTGCGATATTCGGTTGTTTATAACCACATTGAAAAATGGGACCTCACCTACACCGACCCCAGGATATCAAGCGTGGACCCAATGACCGGAGATACCATTTCAAGAGGAAAAGTTGAAATTTTTGCCGATAAACTTATGCGGCATTTTGCGCTCGGCGTGGAATTTTATCCCGCAAAACGTTTCTATATCAGCATCGGCTATAACTACCAGCGTAGACACGAACTTAGGACAGAAATCAAAAAAGGCATCGTCGGTTTTTCTTTCGGCTGCGGAATAAATGTCTATAAATTCCGTATCAGCTATGCCTGGGCCAAGTATCATTTAAAAGGCTCTCCGAACACTTTTACTATTGCTACAAATCTGACGGATCTGTTTTCGAAGAAAGTGAAGAAATAGGTTGGGAGTTAGGAGTCGGAAGTTTTGGAAGTAAAAAAAATTCGCTGTTCCATCCTGTTTTTGTAAATTTGCATGATAGTTTAAATTAAAATTTCAATATGAGAAAAACATTTTTGTTCATTGCTTTTGCAATGATCACAGCAGTGCTCGCTGCACAGACACCCCGCAAAGACAAAGCCGTGTATAAAGAATACCAGCCGGGATATTATCAGAACTATATACTGAAAGGCATTGAAGACTTTAACAGTAAGGATGAAACCCCCAAGGTGGAAACCCGGTTCAAAATGGATTTCAGCGGGATGGCTCTTCCTAACGACATCGACCTGTATAAAAAACAGTGGTATAACGAACCTGTTTCGCAAGGTAATACAGGCACCTGCTGGTGTTTTTCCACCACTTCTTATTTTGAATCGGAAATCTACCGCCTGACCCAGCAAAAAGTCAAACTCTCGGAAATGTATACTGTTTACTGGGAATATGTTGAAAAAGCAAAGTATTTTATTAAAACACGCGGCGCTTCTGCATTTGCCGAAGGCTCGGAAGCCAATGCCGTTACCCGCATCTGGAAAACCTATGGTGTAGTACCCGGTGGGGCCTACACCGGCCTGCAGCAGGGACAGACCTACCACAACCACAGCAAGATGTTTGAGGAAATGAATACCTATCTGCAGTCGCTGAAAACTTCCAACGCATGGAATGAAGAACTGGCGGTGAACACCATAAAAAGTATTATGAATTCCTACATGGGAGTACCTCCTGCTAAGATTGCCATTAACGGCAAAGAAATGAGCCCGCAGGAATACCTGAACAATGTCCTGAAGTTAAAGCTTGACGACTATTGCGATGTAACCTCTGTGCTCGAAAAACCTTATTATACCCAGGTTGAATATATAGTTCCCGACAACTGGTGGCATAGCGCCGATTATTACAATCTGCCGTTGGACGAGTATATGAAGGTCGTAAAGAACGCCATCCGCAAAGGATATACAGTTGGCATCGGCGGGGATGTTTCGGAAGCAGGTTTTGAGGCAAATGCCCAGGTAGCCATGATTCCCACTTTTGATATTCCATCGGAGTATATTGATGACTATGCACGACAGTTCCGTTTCAGCAATAAGACTACCACCGACGACCATGGTTTGCACATTGTCGGTTATGTTGAAAAAGACGGTAAAGACTGGTATCTGGTAAAAGACTCAGGTTCCGGCTCCCGCAATGTGGGCAAGCAAAGCAAAAGCTTCGGGTTTTATTTTTTCCATGAAGATTATGTGAAACTGAAGATCATGGATATCATCATCCATAAAGATATGATGAAGGATTATTGGCCGATGTTTAAGAAATAACTCCTGTCCCTGTCAGGGAAAATTTGTTCCCTTTCATCTTTTCTTTTTATAATGGCCTGAGATCATTTTATCCGGGGTGTTATTATTTTCTCCATTCAAACTAAAAAACAAGCAAAATACTTGATTTTAACATATTATTTTGTTAAATTTGTAAAATCATTAACGCAAATTATTTGGTAATAGTCCTTTTGCATTGACAGGTAAAAAAATTTTTATAACCCTATAAAAAAATCATCCCATGCAAAGAAAAATTTTACTTTTAGTTTTTATTGCCCTGTTGACAATACCCCTTGTAAATTTTGGGCAATTCACCAATGATGTAAACCTGAATACAAGGTTATCGGTTTTGGCTGACGATGTTACCGGTGTTACCGGTGTTGCTGTTACAGAATCAGGAAAAACATATATTGCCTATTTGGACGGCTATTTTGAACTGAAATTACAATTGCTCGATGCCAACGGCAATAAAGTGTTTGATTCGGCAGGCCTGGTGCTGGAGACTGCTGCCACCTCTTACTCGGTGGCCAAAAGCACACAAATCATTACTGATGCGGGAGAAAATGCCCTTGTGGCATTCTGGAACTGGGATGCCGGAGATATAAAATTATTTTCCATAAGCCCCGCCGGTCAAATTACCGACACCATGTTATGCGGTACAGGCAGCATTCCCGTTCTTGAACCTTTACCATCAGGAGCGTTCATACTGGCATTCAGCAGTGGCGATTCAACAATCATAAAAAAAATAACCAGCACGGCAGGCGTGTTAAGCGCTGAATACACACGCAGGGTCAACTATTTGTGCAGGGATATGGTAGCCTTACCCAACGGCAATTTCTATATGGTGTCCTTCGACCTGCTTCCCAATCCCGGATATGCTTACACCTTTGCAAATTATATAGACGGGGGCACCGGAAACCCTTTATGGGCCAACTGGACAGCCTGTTCCTCCAACACAAATACAGGCCTTTATACCGCCAATGTAGCCTGCTGTGTTGATAATGCCAAATACCTGTATGTTGCCAACACATATTTTTCTGGTATGAACCGGACAGCCTTTGCTCAACGCATAGATAGTACGGGTAATGCCTTATGGGGTGTAAACGGGTACACCCTGATAAATGACGGCGTGTTCAATTACCAGCAAAGGATTTTTACCCTTTATGATAATTCCACCAATGAATTGTTATGCCTGATCAACGGGCAAAATATAAATGATGGTTCTTCCACAAATAAAATTTGTTATCAGAAAATTTCGCAGACTGGCACTATAGTGTTGCCGGTTTCAGGTATTGAACTGGCGGGGCCATCAACCAATGCGGGTTTATTTGGAATGGGGTTCTGTGGTGACGACATAACATTTACATACATTTCCGGCATCACTAATAATATTATGGCATCAAAAATTAGTCCTGACGGGAGTTTCCTGTGGAGCCCCAACCCGCTGCCCTTAAACACCACTGCTAACCTCAAACCCTGGGTGGATGCACTTATCGGCGAGGTCAGGAACGACAATATAATCGTGGTGTTCAATGAAACCAGGAACGGACATTCAGGCGTATATGCGCAAAAAGCAGGCTGCGATGGACAATTACCTACAGGCATCAGAAAACCGGAATCCGAGCCCTGCCTTATAGCCCTCTACCCCAACCCCGCCAATGAAAAGATTACCCTGGAATACAACAACCAAAACAATTCCACAATATCAGTTTACGGCATCACAGGCAAACTGATGCTCCAAAGTGTAGTTTCCGGAGCCAAAATCGCTCTTGATGTCAGCGATTTACCACAAGGATTATATATGATAACAATTTCAAATCCGAGGCAGACTGTGCTGACAAAATTCGTTAAAGAATAAAAGCAAAAAATTTTAAATAAATATATATTACTTATACAATAGAAAAAAACAATTGCACATAAGCAATTTATTATTAATTAAAAACCCCACACCATGAGAATTCTGAAAAAAATTATCATTGCATTGCTTGTAATAATAGCACTTATATTACTGGTGTTATTATTCATGCCTTCTAAAAGGCATGTGGAAGAATCAATCAATATCAAAGGCCCGGCAAAGAACATATACGGGCAGGTGGTCACCATGAAAAACTGGGAAAAATGGATGCCTTTTTCAGAGGGCGATCCGGAGATGAAAACTTTTTACGAAGGCCCCCCAAAAGGCGTGGGTGCCATCATGAAATGGAAAAGTAAAAAACAAGGTAATGGCTCTATGACCATTGAAAAAGCCGAAGCCTACAAGAAAATAAAACTCAAACTGGAATTTGAAGGCCAGGGAATTTCTTACAGCGAATTTTTATTTACGGAAACGGGCGATAGCACCAAAGTTGTATGGAGTTTAAATATTGAAAACCTGAAATATCCTATCGGTAGGCTTATGGGCGTTTTTATGCCAGGCGTTATTCATAAGAGTTTTCATAAAGGCCTTGTAAAACTTAAAAAAGTCAGTGAAGAATATACTGCTGCTTTAGGCATATTCAAAACCTCCGAAGTTAGTATCAAAGAGATGGAAAAACAACAGGCATTATACATAAGGGATTCGAGCAAAATTGATGAAATAGATATGATCATCGGGAAATTATTCGGTGAGTTGTATAAATACCTGGGAATGAAAAAAATTGAATGCATCGCACCACCTTTTGTACGCTATCTGGTGTGGGACGAAAATGCGGATAAAAATGTGATGGAAGCTGGTATCTTTATTAAAGGGCCTGTTGAGGGCAACGACAGGGTGAAATACCAGGAAATTCCCGCACAGAAATACGCCAGGGCTATACATACCGGCGCTTATGAAAGCGTACACAATACCCACATGGTTATTGACAAGTATATTGCCGACAAAAAATTAACCGTGACTGGCGCCCCTATGGAGATTTACATCACCGATCCGGAAAAAGAGCCCGATATGACTAAATGGGAAACCGAAGTCCTATACCCTGTAAAATAAATTACGAAAAAAAAGCGGTATCAGCCGCTTTTTTTTATGTTCTCCGGATTAGTACCCCGAACCGCTTGCAGGGGCATAAACTTCGTATTCGTAGGTTACCGTTCTTTTTTCTTTGTTTCCGATAGGCAACTCCCAGTTTATATTTACAAAAGGATTGAGCCCGGTGTACCTTCCGCTTTTATTGATCTTTCCCTCGTTGCTTGCCGACAACACATTCGCTGCGAGATCTTTTTTAATAGTCAGCAGAATCTTCTTGTTCTGCATATTCTCAATAAAAATGGTGCCTTTGATGGTCACCCTGTTGTAATAAGTCTTGCCAATCTTCTTGACATTTTCTTCTTTTTTCACTTCCTCTTCTTTGTTCTTGACCACCACATCACCCGCTTTTGAAAGCTGCACCGAAATATCTGAACCGATCGGGGTATATTTGATCCTGTCCTGAGCCAGTGGCTGCATATTTTCGTTCTGAACAAAAACAGGCGCCGTGGTAAACGGATAGCCGGTATTATTGGTCAGCAACAGTGAGTGATATACGTCCAGGCGTTTTTCAGGATCGTTGCTTATGTAACTGTAATATGAATAATTGGCCACGTCTCCAATGTTAACTTCATAGACATCTTTATACGGAATTTTCACCGAAAATATCTGAAAGCTGGTCTTGCTTTGTGCCGGAAGGTTCACTTTCCCGATCTTATACATATACAAATCGTTGGTTTTCTCTCCTTCGGTGGAATAATCGTAATACTGCTCGATTCCGGAACCCGCAGAAGACCTGTCATCAGCTACGTAAACATTGCTGGTGAAATAAGTCTGGGCCTGTGCTAATGGTACCGGAGGTTTTACATCATAAAGTGATGTCAGCATATTATTGTAAATGGGGTCGTACTGAGCACCGTAAAAAAATTGAGGATTACCTACGGTGAGCGTCAATTCAGCATCTTCCAGATCTTCGGAATAATTCTCAACAAGGGCTTTCATCTCCAGTTGAAGTTCATTGTCATTAACCACTTTTATGTTGTACAAAGGTATCCATTGTATTCCACTTTGCATATAAACCACTCGCAGGTCAGTACTGGCAATGCTTTTATCGAAATATATTTTTGCAACGCGAACCAACGAATCCATAGTTAGTTCGCCCACATTGGAATCGTCAATGGTAAATTCAACAACGGAAGCTACAGGATAAAAAGTAGTTTTATTATCGGCCAGTTTTATTTTAGCGATGCCCGAACCCTCGTAGTATTCCTGCAGCACACCACTGATCTCCCGCAGGTTTTTCTCGCTTCCGACAGCATATGTAAAGCGGACTTTTTTACCAACCGAGCCTTTGAAAATATCATTGAAATTTTGTGGTTTCTTGGTTTTCCTGATGGTATCCGTCAAAAAACAAACACTGGTGATCTTATTATCTTTAGCAGCATTAAGCCAGTAAGTACCCATTAATGGCTGTTTAGGGAGTTCGATCATGGCGTAACCTTTTTTTACTGGGACATTGCCTTCTTTGGCAATAAAATATGTTCCATTCTTGAACACATTGATCTGCACCGGCTTGATGTTGCTCTGGGCAAAAACGAATGCAACCAGCATAATTATACTTGAGGAGGCAATGATTTTTTTCATGGCTTGAAGGTTTTTAATTTATATTTGTTATCAGGAAAAAAAGCTTTTTCGACCAAATCTTATGCCAAAAACCAATAATTCAACAAGTTCCGAAAATATTAACAAAGGCAAACTCTATCTGTTACCTTCTGTTCTTGGAGAAGAATCGGAAATATCGGCTGTACTACCGGCGTATACTCAAAATGTCATAAAAAGCCTGCATGTGTTTATTGTTGAAGAACTGAGGACTGCACGGCGATTCCTTAAAAAAATCGATAAAAATATTCCTATTGGCAATCTGGAACTTTTGGTATTCAACGAACATAGCATAAAAGAAAACATCGAACAGTATATTGAACCTATGCTTAAAGGCGAAAATGCAGGCATACTGTCGGAGGCAGGACTGCCCTGTATAGCCGATCCGGGCTCTGAAATAGTTGCAGAAGCTCACAGAAACGACATAGAGGTTATCCCGCTTACAGGGCCGTCATCTTTGCTGCTTGCATTGATCGCATCAGGATTCAACGGACAGAATTTCGCTTTTCACGGATACCTTCCGGTAGAAAAAAATCTGCTTACTAAAAAGATCAGGCAGCTCGAAATGGCGGCAAAACAAAATCAGCAAACCCAGATATTCATTGAAACACCTTACCGTAACAATCAGATGGTAAAAGCAATTATTGAATGTTGCGCCGATGAAACACTATTATGTGTAGCTGTTGATATTACGCTGCCCACACAGCATATCATCACAAAGCCGATAAGAAACTGGAAAAAAATGCAGTTTGATTTTCATAAACGTCCTGCGGTGTTTTTGATTTACCATTAGAACCTGGCAAGCAACTGACGGGGTAACTCGAAGTTACCCCGTCAGTGGAAATTCTCTTCTTAACGCGATTTTTGTGGATTAAGAAACGGAAATCTAACTAACACTACAAGTGCTAAAGAATTTGGATTAAGAATCTGACAAGTATCCGATAGTATTTTAAAATTTATTAATTTGGCAGCCTAAATCCAAAAACACTATGTCTATACTTCTTAGCAACGCAACCTACATTGATTTTCAGACACTGAAATTTATTCCCTGCAACATTCTTGTGGGAAGCAGTCCTGACAATTCCTTTCTATTTACGGAAAAAGAGGAAAACGGTTCTGATATCAAAATCGACTGCACGGGAAAATATGTTACACACGCATTCGGATGCGGGCACCACCATGTCTATTCTGCACTTGCCACCGGCATGCCTGCGCCTAAAAAAATACCTGGCAATTTCTTAGAAATACTTCAGTATGTCTGGTGGACACTAGACAAATGCCTCAATAAAGAAATGATTGAAGCCAGCGCCCTGGCAACCGCCATCGCCTGCGCAAAAAACGGGGTAACCTTTGTTGTTGACCATCACTCCTCGCCTTCAGCCATTGAAGGCTCGCTGGATATTATTGCCGATGCTTTTGAAAAGGTAGGCATATCGCATCTTTTGTGTTACGAAATTACCAACCGCAACGGTAAAGAGGCAACAGATCTGGCCTTGCGCGAAACAGACAGCTATCTTTCCCGGAGACAGGGACTGGTAGGGCTACACGCATCATTTACCGTGACGGACGAAACGCTGAAACAGGCAAAGGAACTTACGGATAAACACCGGACGGGAATACATATACATGTTGCTGAAGACAACTTAGACGAACAACATTGCACAGAGCATTATAACAAACGCGTGGTAGAAAGGCTTCACGATATGGGACTGCTCAGTTCAACAAGAACCATCCTCAGCCACTGCCTGTGCATCAACCATCACGAAAGGGAACTGATCAGAAGCTCTGGAGTATGGATCGCACAGAATATAGAAAGCAATATGAACAACAGGGTAGGCTTTTTTAATTCGGAGCTGATCAGCAACAATGTCATGCTCGGTACCGACGGCATGCACAGCGACATGCTGCGTGGCGCAAAAAATACTTTTTTTGCCGGGCAAAATTTTGACAACATTGATTATACTGAGACATACCGCCGTTTCCGCAATGTCCACCGTTACATCAACGAAAACAAATTTGGCGGCGATGAACTCAACAACCTTGTAGTGCTTGATTACCATCCTGCTACGGATTTCAATGAACATAACTTCCTCGGCCATTTTGTTTTCAACATAGAGCCCAGGCATGTTCAACATGTAATTTCAAAAGGGAACCTTATCGTGAAAAACCGTAAAGTGATTACGGTTGATGAGGATGCCATAATGAAACACAGCCGTGAACTGAGTACGAAACTTTGGAAGAAGATGCAAGGTTAATAGATTTACGGTTTAATACAGATGCTCTTAAAAACCTTCAAGCTAAACACCTGTTCATCTAAAAGACAAACAGCCTAACAGTCTAGCAGTCTAACAGTCTAACAGCCTAAATGTCTAAACACCTAAAATCCTAAAATTCCTCCTCATGCTTCTCCTGATAAAAAGCCCCCTGATCGTCAACGCACACAAGAGTTTTACCTCAGACATCCTTGTTGAAGATGGCAAAATCATTGAGATCAAAGAAAATATTGAAAGCACGGAGCCTGCTCAAATAATAGATGCATCAGGTTTGTATGCTTTTCCCGGCGGCATTGATCCGCATGTTCATATGGAACTGCCCACGCCGGCAGGTAATTCATCAGATGATTTTTACACAGGAAGCCTTGCGGCCCTGGCAGGCGGGACGACAACCATCATCGATTTTATTACTCCTTCGCGCGGGCAGTCACACACCGAAGCCCATAAACTTCGGAAAAAAGAAGCGGCAAAATCCTTGACGGATTACAGCCTGCACGGCACTATTGTTAGCCTGAATGAAAACACTGAAAACGAAATCCGCCGTTGTGTGGAAGAGGAAGGTATTACGTCTTTTAAAACATACCTTGCCTACCGTAATACCGTAGGCATAGATTACGAAATGCTGCGCCGGGTGATGCAGATTGTGAAAAAATATAAGGGGGTCGTTACTGTTCATTGTGAAGATGGTGATGAAATA
>CAZMPB010000116.1:0-10044 GCA_964567775.1 uncultured Bacteroidales bacterium | reverse complement strand
CAAAATGTGCCTGTAAATTATCAGCCAAAATACACACTATCTGTTCTGGATGAATCTCCTATTGTCAATGAAACCCAATACAAATTCTGGGACTGGATCGTAAAATACTATATGTGCCGTCCGGGCGAGGTGATGAATGTCGCCCTGCCCTCTTCACTAAAACTTGAAAGTGAAAGTTCTGTAGTCCTGCATCCGGCGTTTGACAGGAATTTTGAACAACTGAATGAAAAAGAATACCTGATTGCTGAAGCCCTCGACATCAGGCAGAAACTGACATTGACAGAAATTTCAGCCATCATAGAACAACAAAAGATCATCCCTCTCCTGAAAAACATGATGGAGAAGAAGATCATCCTGCTCGAGGAAGAACTGCATGATAAGTTCAAACCCCGGACAGAAGTCTGTGTGCGGCTTACCGAAAAATATCAGGATGACAAACTACTCCACAAAACTTTTGATGAACTGAACCGGAAGTCGTACAAACAATTGGAAGTGCTGATGGCGCTCATTCAGCTCACACGCGACACTGTTCCTCCGCTTGCTCATGTGAGCCGTCCCGTGTTACTTGAAAAATCAAAGGCTACAAGCACCCAACTCCAGTCGCTGATAAAAAAAGAAATACTTGAACTATATACACGAACCGATATGCGCCTTAAGGATTTCGACAGTACGGATCCCGTGGAATCCATTATCCTTAATGATGAACAGGCACGGGCGCTTGATGGCATAAAAACACATTTTGAAAGTAAGGACGTGGTACTGCTGCACGGTATAACTTCGAGCGGCAAAACCGAAATCTATATAAAACTCATCAGCGAAACCCTTTCTCAAGGCAAACAGGTACTGTTCCTTTTGCCTGAAATAGCGTTGACAACGCAGATCATCAACCGCCTGAGAAAATACTTCGGAAAAGAAGTGGGTGTATATCACTCAAAATACAGCAACGATGAACGCGTGGAAGTATGGAACAGGGTTCTCTCCGGCAGTTCAGGCGGTTCGATCAATAAGCCCTACAATATAATTTTAGGCGCCCGTTCTGCTTTGTTTTTGCCCTTCAACAATCTCGGGTTGGTGATTATTGACGAGGAACACGATACGTCTTACAAACAAGCCGATCCGCCGCCGCGATACAATGCCCGGGATGCAGCCATTTATCTGGCTCACCTGCACCAGGCAAAAACCGTACTCGGTTCGGCTACTCCCGCTGTAGAAACTTATTATAATGCGCTCAGCGGAAAATACGGCATGGCGGAACTTAACAAACGCTATGGCGATATGCAGTTGCCAGAAATTATCGTTGCCAATCTTAAAGAGCAAACGCGCCAGAAAAAAATGAAATCACATTTTTCAGAAACTTTATTCAACCTGATGAATGAAGCCCTGGAAAACAAGGAACAGGTCATACTCTTCCAGAACCGCCGTGGTTACTCAACACGTATAGAATGCAACGACTGCAACTGGGTGCCCGAATGTAAGAATTGCGATGTAACGCTGATCTACCATAAGCAACTCAACCTGCTTAAATGCCATTATTGCGGATACACCTTACCGGTTCCCGAAGCCTGTCCCTCCTGTAAAAGCAATAACCTTCACACCAAAGGGCTTGGCACTGAAAGGATTGAGGAAGAAACCGAGCTTATTTTCAGAGGCAGCCGTATTGCACGTATGGACCTGGACTCCACACGCACCAAAAACGCATATCTTCAGATACTTAACGATTTTGAAGACCGCAAAACCGATATTCTTATCGGTACTCAGATGATCACCAAGGGTTTGGATTTTGATAATGTAAATGTTGTCGGCATATTAAATGCTGATAACATGCTTAACTTTCCGGATTTCAGGGCACACGAACGCAGCTTTCAGTTGATGGCACAGGTAAGCGGACGCGCAGGCCGCCGCAACAAACGAGGCAAGGTGGTTATACAAACATACAACCCGGAGCACCCGATCATTCAATTAGTATTAGACCATAACTATATTGAAATGTGCAACAAGCAGTTGCAGCAGCGCAGGCAATTCAATTATCCGCCATACAGCCGCCTTATCCAGATAACTCTGAGACACCAGGATTCAGCCAGACTTAATGAAGCAGCCACTTACCTTGCTCACGACCTGAGATTAAAATTTGGAAAAAAAGTTTTTGGCCCTGAGTACCCGGTGGTATCACGTATCCGTAATTTTTACCTTAAAAATATCCTTCTCAAACTTAACCGTGATAATTACGTGCAGTCACACAAAGAAGAAATACTTCAAATCACAAATGAGTTTTTAAAAAAATTCTCATCCGTACGGGTGGCTATTGATGTAGATCCAATATAGAACGAATTTTAATATTTTTTTCAAAATTATTTAATTCTGACTTCATAAATCTGCATTCTTAAATTGTGACTATCTTTGTCCTGTGAAAAAACTCTACAAAATATTACGCTTCGCAAAACCTTACTGGAAAGATGCATTGTATACAATATGTTTTAATATTCTTTCCGTCATATTTTCAGTAGTTTCTTTTGTTCTCTTTATTCCGATGCTCAATATTCTGTTCAAACAAATCGATACGGTTGCGACAGCTCCGCCTCTTGCACTGAACCCCGAATCCATAAAACTGAATTTTTATCACTGGATCAGCAGCGTTATCCAGCAAAACGGCGAATTTGCCGCGCTTATGTACATCTGTATTGCCATTATCATACTGTTTTTCCTGAAAAACTTTTTCCGTTATATGGCAATGTTTTTTTTGGCCCCCATACGCAACGGAGTGGTTAAAGATATTCGCAACGAATTATACATGAAGATAATGATACTTCCGTTGGCGTATTATACCGAACAGCGCAAGGGTGATATCATGTCGAGAATGACTAACGATGTACAGGAAGTACAGTGGACCATCATGACCTCGCTGGAGATGATCTTCCGCGAACCCATTGCTATAGTTACCTACCTGGTTTCTATGTTTTTGATCAGTCCACAACTCACGTTATTTGTGTTCATCCTGTTCCCGGTCAGCGGTTTTATCATTGCAAAGATCGGCAGCAGCCTGAAACGCACTTCCGAAAAAGGACAGGCAAAAATGGGTGAACTGCTTTCAAATATTGAAGAAACAATTGGCGGACTGCGGATCATAAAAGCTTTTAACGCTATAAACCCGGTATACGAACGCTTTTTAAAAATAAACAACGACTATACCAGACTGATGATACGCCTGTTCCGCAAACGGGATCTGGCCTCTCCCCTTAGTGAATTTATGGCCATCATTGTGGTGGGCGCTGTCCTGCTTTATGGCGGAACCTTAATTCTCTCGAAAGGTTCGCAGGAGCTTTCGGCATCCGTATTCATCACTTATCTGGTCATGTTTTCACAACTCATCAATCCCGTAAAATCATTTACCGACGCTTATTCAAATGTTCAGAAAGGCGCCGCATCCGTTGAACGTATCGAACAGGTACTCGACGCTGAAGAGATTATCACTCAAAAACCGGATGCAAAACCTATCAAAGATTTTACAAAATCTATTATATATAATAATGTAAGTTTTACTTACGAAAAAGAAGAAGTACTTCACAACATCAACCTGGAGATCGGCAAAGGAAAAACCATTGCGATAGTAGGCCCTTCGGGTGCCGGCAAATCTACCATTGTCGACCTGCTGCCGCGTTTTTATGATTGTACCGAAGGCGACATATTGGTTGACAATGTGAATGTTAAAGATTATATAATCTCTGATCTGCGCCAGTTGATGGGCATTGTAACACAGGAAACTATCTTGTTCAACGACACGGTTTTCAACAACATTGCTTTCGGAATGGAAAAAGTGGATGAGGAATCTGTGGTAAATGCGGCAAAAATCGCCAACGCCCATGAGTTTATCATGCAGATGGACAAAGGGTATCAGACCAACATCGGCGACCGCGGCATGAAACTTTCGGGCGGACAAAAACAACGACTGAGCATTGCCCGCGCGGTATTACTGAATCCGCCCGTAATGATACTTGATGAGGCCACCTCATCACTCGATACAGAATCTGAAAGGCTGGTGCAGGAAGCATTGGTAAAGCTCATGCAGAACCGCACCTCGGTGGTCATCGCCCACCGCCTTTCTACCGTTCAGTTTGCTGATGAGATCATCGTACTTCAGGACGGCCGCATTGCAGAACGCGGCACCCATAATGAACTCTCCGCGAAAAAAGGACTTTATCACAAACTCTGTGAAATGCAGACTTTTACCTGATCACAGCGTAATGAAACCCATCGACAAACGCATACTGAAGTTCATCAGCAAACACCATATTTTCACCCTGGCTACCTCCGAAGATAACAAACCCTATTGCTGTACCTGCTTTTACAAATATCTCGAAGAAAAAAATCTTTTTGTATTCACATCCGAATATAACACCAAACATATTGGCCAGTTTATAAAACAGCCTATGGTAGCAGGATCCATAGCTTTGGAAACAGCCATCATAGGAAAAATAAGGGGTTTACAGTTTACCGGAAAAATGACAGAGCTGAAAGATCAGGAATTAAAGGCCTCCCGAAAGGCATACCTCCTAAAGTTCCCATATGCCAAGCCTTTTCTGAAGGATACTCCTTTTTGGGGAATCACTCCCGACTTTTTTAAACTGACAGATAACCGTCTCGGATTTGGTACAAAACTCATATGGAGTATTTTAGATAATTTATAAACTTTTTATCAACAAAGTTTTTCGTTTTCGGGCGTTATGTAAAAAAGTTGCATAGTTAATAAATACGGACTTTTGTTGATAAAATTGGGTTGATTTGCGTGGGACCTTTGTATAATTTAGCCATCCTTTTCCGCTTACGGAAAAAAGCAAACAATAAAACAAATTAACAAATTATTAGGTTTTCAAAATATTCAGTATATTATGGAAGAAAAATCCCCGGCCTTAAACCAGCATGTAAAAGAAGAAAACCAGCAGAAGCAGGACTCAAATAACGAATCTCCGTACGATAAGTTATATGAAAACAGGGTTCCACCGACACCCGACAGTATATTTGAAACAGAAGAATCAAAAGAAATGGAAGTATCAATAGAAATGAAAAACAAAACAGAAACAGGGCAAACGATATATTCTCATGAAATGGCTTTGGAAAAAACAATAGAATATTTCAAGGGAGATACACTAGCGGCGGATGTATGGATCAACAAATATGCCCTGAAAAACAAAAACGGCGATCTGATGGAGTCTACACCCGATGATATGCACCACCGTATAGCAAGAGAAATTGCACGTATTGAAAAAAAATATCCGAACCCGATGACAGAGGATCAGATTTTCGACCTTCTGAAAGATTTTCGTTACATTATTCCGCAGGGTAGCCCCATGGCTGGAATAGGTAATGATTTCCAGATATCATCGCTATCGAATTGCTTTGTTATCGGCAACGATAAACCATCCGATTCGTACGGCGGCATTATGAAAATAGACCAGGAACAGGTACAGCTCATGAAAAGACGCGGCGGTGTTGGCCACGACCTTTCACACATCCGTCCCCAGGGAAGTTTGGTCAGGAACAGTGCGCTTTCATCCACAGGAATAGTACCTTTCATGGAAAGATATTCCAACTCCACACGTGAAGTGGCACAAGATGGCCGTCGAGGCGCTCTTATGCTCAGCATCTCGATAAAACACCCGAATGTAGAAGATTTTATTGACGCAAAACTGGAACAGGGAAAAGTTACCGGGGCAAACGTTTCGGTGAAGATCGATGACGAATTTATGCAGGCTGTAAAAAATAAGACGTCCTACAGGCAGCAATACCCGATAAAATCAAAAGATCCCCTTTGTACAAAAGAAATAGAAGCCACCTATTTATGGGATAAGATCATTCATAACGCCTGGAAATCAGCAGAACCCGGCGTTTTATTCTGGGACACCATACTTAATGAATCTGTTCCTGACTGTTATGCTGATCTTGGTTTTACTACAGTTTCCACAAATCCTTGCGGAGAAATCCCTTTATGTCCTTATGATAGCTGCCGATTACTGGCATTGAATCTTTACAGCTATGTTGAAAATCCTTTTACCGATGATGCGTTTTTCAATTCAGACCTGTTTACAAAGCATATAACCTGCGCTCAGCGTATGATGGATGACATTATCGATCTGGAATCCGAAAAAATCGACAAAATACTTGAGAAAATCCATTCCGATCCTGAAGACGACGAAACAAAACAAATAGAAAGAAGGCTTTGGGAAAAGATAAAAGCCAAAACATTAATGGGACGCCGCACCGGAATCGGCATTACTGCCGAAGGTGACATGCTCGCTGCATTGGGAGCTCGTTATGGCTCTGATGAAGCCATCAATTTTTCCGTTGAAGTTCATAAACAAATGGCCATTGTCGCCTACCGTTCATCGATGTTCTTAGCCAAAGAACGTGGAGCTTTCCCGATCTATGATGCCGAAAAAGAAAAAAACAATCCTTTTATTCAGCGAATTAAAGATGTGGCTCCCATGGTTTATGAAGACATGGTAAAATACGGCAGACGAAATATTGCCATGCTAACGATTGCGCCAACAGGAACCGTAAGTATCTGTACACAAACCACCTCTGGCATAGAACCCGCGTTTAAAATCAATTACAAACGCCGCCGAAAGGTCAACCCTAATGATAAAAATGCAAAAATCAACTTTGTTGATGAAAACAATGATTCATGGGAGGAATACAATGTATTCCATCCAAAATTCCTGAAATGGCTCAGAGTAAAAGGGTTTGATGTCGAAGAAATCAAGACATACAGCGACGACCAATTGGCGCCGATTATTAAGAGTTCACCCTATTACAAAGCCACGGCAAATGATATTGACTGGATTGCCAAGGTGAAGATGCAGGGAGCTATCCAAAAATGGGTGGATCACTCCATCAGTGTTACTGTTAATGTTCCGAAAGAAACCACCGAAGAAATGGTCAGCAGTATCTATTATACGGCATGGGAATCCGGATGCAAAGGTGTAACCATTTACCGTGACGGTTCGCGTGCAGGTGTGTTGGTTTCAGATTCTCCTAAAAAAGATGATGCTAACATAGATTTCAGGGAAACCCGTGCTCCTCAACGGCCAAAGCGTCTCGAAACGGAAATAGTCCGCTTTCAGAACGATTACGAATCGTGGATTGCCTTTGTTGGCCTTATTAATGGCAAACCATACGAAATATTTACAGGAAAAGCAGATGATTTTTATCTGCCCCCGTTTGTAAAAAAAGGCTGGGTAATAAAAAGCAAAGAAAACGATGAAAATTCGCGCTACGATTTTCAGTACGAAGACAAACAGGGATATAAAACGACTATCGAAGGTCTTTCCCGTTCTTTTGACGAAGAGTACTGGAATTATGCCAAGCTGATCTCCGGAATTTTGCGTCACGGAATGCCACTTCAATATGCCGTCGACCTGATCTCAAACCTGCGGCTCGACAGCGAGTCCATCAACACATGGAAAAACGGGGTGGTTCGTGCACTTAAACGATTTATTCCCGACGGCACTCAGGCTCCTGATGAAAAATGCCCCAAATGCGGCGAATCTGCATTAATATATACCGAAGGTTGTTTAAAATGCACTTCCTGCGGTTATTCAAAATGCGGATAGACAAAACTGCATTGTAAAACAAAAAAAGCAACCGATCGGGTTGCTTTTTTTACTTTTGATAAAACCTCTTTTGTGGGGTAATGGACATTTGTGGTGATGAAAACCTCTAAAAATGCTGATAGGTGTACCTTTGGGGAAATTAAAGGTTATGAATAAAAAAACTGCTTTTTCTGTGGAAGCAAAATTGTTTCAAAAGATGGCTTTCACAATAATGTTCAGCGTTATAAATGTTACACATGTGGTAAGCGTTTTATAGGAGGCAATCGCCCCACTAATAAAGTTATCTGGAATGAGTATCTTGAAGGTAAGCAAAGTTATTTTCAACTTTCGGTTAAATACGGATGTTCAGTTAAGACTATCCAGCGGAAAATAGATGCAGTCAAAACGGAACGCCGATCAACTTTTCCAAGTATTGCAAACGTATTAATGGATACAACTTATTTTGGGAAAAGTTTTGGCGTAATGGTTTTCAAAGACAGCATTAGTGGGACTGTTTTATTTAAACAGTATGTGAAACACGAAACAAACAAACTCTACTTCTCCGGCATAGAAGAGATAGCACGAAGAGGGATAAAGATTCAATCCATAATCTGTGATGGGCGTAAAGGGTTACTACAATTGTTCAATGAAACTCCTGTTCAGATGTGCAACTATCATCAAGTCGCCATCATCAGAAGGTACTTGACTAAGAAGCCCAAAATGCAAGCCAGCAAAGAGCTATGGGAACATGTATTATTGCTGACAAAAACAGACAAGGAAAGCTTTGAGGGTGGGCTGATGGCTTGGTTCTTTAAATGGGAGCCGTTTTTGAACGAACGCAGGTCTGATGTAAATGGAAAATATAGATACGTACATAAAAAGCTAAGAAGTGCTTACAGAAGCCTGAAAACAAACTTGCCATGGTTGTTTACCTGGTACGTCAACTTTGAATTAAACATACCCAATACGACCAATTCTCTGGATGGCCAATTTGCAGAATTAAAAAACAAACTCAGGAATCATAATGGCTTATCGATGAAAAGAAAGAAGAAGTTTATAGATGAGTTTTTTAAGGCATGAAAGACCTCTAAAAATGTCAATAGGCCATGATATACACAGCCTATTGATTGACTTTTTCATCGGTCTTCTACATTATCCCTGATAGGTTGCTCTCCAGCAGAGCCTATTTCCGTTTAAGTAGATTTGCAAAAATAAAACAATGTTCAATAATCTTCCATAAAGTGGAAAAATAATCATCACCACAAATGTCCACTTGAACAAAACGTCTTTAAATTACCACCACAAATGTCCATTACTCCTCTTTTGTATAGATTATGGTTTTGGAACGGGCACAGGTGAAACAAGAGCTCCGTCTATTTTAACAAACTCACTTTGAAGATTGTACAACAGTATTTTTATATCTTTTTTCTTTTTCGCCTCAATAACGTAGTATTCTCCATCGGTACGGTACTGTATTGAAGATTTTACCACTTTATAATCGGCATAACTTACCAACACATTGTCTTTTATTTTCTGCGGTACGTATTTATAAGGCATTCCCCAAATGGTTTTTATCCATTCGCCGTTATTCCTGATTTCGACATTTGCCAGTAATTCACCTTTTATGAAAGATGCCTTATATATTTCGCCGGACAATTCCCAAGTAGGTGTCAGTGTGTCTTGAACTTTAGTAAAAAGCATTTGTTTTACAGACAGCGGAACCTGGCTTTTTTCAACT
This sequence comes from uncultured Bacteroidales bacterium, assembly GCA_964567775.1. Classification (GTDB taxonomy): domain Bacteria; phylum Bacteroidota; class Bacteroidia; order Bacteroidales; family CAIWKO01; genus CAIWKO01. The sequence continues at coordinate 723 of CAZMPB010000116.1, read as the reverse complement.
TTCTGGGCGAAAGCAACATTACCCAAAAGGATAACTGCGATTAAAAAACTTATTTTTTTCATTTTATTTTTTTTACGAAATTAATAATTCTTTCAACGAAAATTTAAAAATTTATTATTTATTTGACCAGGGAAGTAAAAGGGTTACGAAGCCCGCCATATTCGATAAGTTCCATTTTTACCCTTCCGACCAGTATCGAAGATTCTCCAACGATTGGAATTTTATTCTTGTCATCGGTAACCCAAATTATTACAGGATAAGGATCTTTGAACACCGTGCCGGTAAGAACCTGAGGTTTAATTTTCAGGCAGCGCACTTTCCCAAAACTGGTTTTTATTGTTTCCTTTCCAAGATAAAGGACTTTTGTCGAATAAACGGTATCGTCAAGCATAAACTTAACTTTGAACTCCCCGTTTACATCCAACTGGGTAATATCAATTGTGCGGGCATAATATATGGCAGAAAGCAGATCCTGCACATATTCCGGTGTTTGAACCGTTGCTGTTCTCGGCCTGTAGTTGTCAACAAAATAGGCTGCATTTTTATTCTGGTTAAACGTGATATCCTGATTAATGATATAGCCGCCTTCGTCGACACGGCGCATGAACAACCAGGGAGCAAGCGTTTCCACATCCATATATGTTTCGTAACGGTCATAAACCTTGAAAAACCAGTTAAAAGCGCCTTTGGTTTTTCCAACAACTTCCATATGATACGTCTAGC
>CAZMPB010000115.1:9891-10138 GCA_964567775.1 uncultured Bacteroidales bacterium | reverse complement strand
ATGTCTGATATGCGATGCTCGACTCAAACGTGTTTGACAAATAATCACTTGTTGACGAAGGGTTGAATTTATAAAAGCTGTTGCTTGCCATTTTTACCTGCGCCGAAAAGCTGCTGTTGGGCCGTGCCTTATGATCTTGTTTATGCGACCATTCTACTGAGAAGTCTTTATACTTCTGATAGTCAGGCATAAATTTCTGGCTGATGATATTTACGGCATAAGAAAGTCTGATGTTCCCATCGAAGCG
>CAZMPB010000115.1:0-9881 GCA_964567775.1 uncultured Bacteroidales bacterium | reverse complement strand
AATTTGACGATAGGTAGGCAGCCCAGCTTCCGCGGGTATATATATCACCCTGAAAGGTCATGTCGATGTAATCGTTGATTCCCCAATAATAACCTCCGCGTTCGAAATAAAATCCCCTGTTGGCTGATTCGCCCCAGGTTGGGATGATAATACCCGATATCTGCCCTCTTTTATTCGGAAAATACCCAAACGGCAACACCAGCGGTGTGGGGACATCTTCAATCTCCATATATGCAGGCCCGGAAACAAATTTGTCGTCGGGTATCATCCGTGCTTTACTGAAACGTATCTGGTAATGAGGATGTTCGAGACTGCACGTAGTAAAAGCCCCTCTTTTAAAATTTGCTTTTCCATCAGGAAAACGTTTTACGATACTTCCATGCAGGTAACTCTCGCCCTCATTGGTGAAAATATCTCTTACCAGCCCTTTTTTTGTATCAAAGTTGTAATTCATATTTTTGGCGGTAAAAGCATAGGAGCCCTGCGAATACTCGGGCCGGCCCACCTCCTTTCCGGCCGAATCTTTAAGGCCCTCGGCAAAAAGCTGGTTTTTCTTAAAATCTATTTCAACATAACCCGATTTAAGTTTGATATCTTCATAATTTATTTCAACATCGTGGAATAAAAATGATTTACGGCTATCGAGGTTCATGATGATGGAATCCTTCGCTTTATAATCGATTTTTGTTTTGATAGCATCGGGCGAAATCTCTTTTCGTAGGTCAATTATGGAATCATTCTTGATAGTATCCTGCACTATGGCGGCACTATCCTGCGTTATTGGTATATCAGGATCCTGTGCATAAGAAACAAAATCAAAGAAAATGAATGCTGCAACAGCGAAAAAACGGGATATGGAAAATATGGTTAATAATTTCGTTAACAAATTGTATAAAGTGCTGATTCCGTTAAATAAAAAGCGCATAATTTTGCAACACAAAACTCCTGAAATTATTGGCAAAACTAATTAAAATAAATCATTCAGATGAAACGAATTAATTTAATTTTTGTTTTGTTAGCCCTTATGTTTTTAGGAACGTCTGGTACAGTAGCGCCTAAAGTCATTAAAATCAGGAAAGTCGTTATAGATGCCGGTCATGGTGGAGATGATCCGGGAGCTGTCGGCAAAAAATCAAAAGAAAAAGATATTACCCTGTCGGTAGCATTGAAGATTGGCAATTATATCAAAACAGCATTCCCCGAAATTGAAGTTATTTTCACCCGCAAAACCGATGTCTTCGTTGAACTTTACAAAAGGGCAAAAATTGCCAACGACAACAAGGCCGACCTTTTTATTTCAATACATTGCAATGCCAGTAAAAGCACCGAACCCTCGGGAACAGAATCGTGGGTGATGGGCTTGCATAAAAGCCAGGCAAACCTCGAGGTGGCGAAAAAAGAAAATGCCGCCATACTATATGAAAATGATTACAGTACCCAGTACGATGGCTTTGACCCCAATTCTCCGGAAGCCAATATAATTTTTTCCTTGTATCAGAATGCTTATCTCGAACAAAGCCTGAATTTTTCAAGTTTTGTTCAGAAGCAATTTACTGAAAAAGCCGGCAGGGGAAACCGCGGTGTGAAACAAGCCGGGTTTCTTGTTCTGTATAAAACCACCATGCCGGGCACATTGATTGAAATAGGGTTTATCAGTAATCCTGCGGAAGAACAGTACCTGATGTCTGAAAGCGGGCAAAACATTATTGCCTCAGCAATCTACAGGGCTTTCAAAGAATACAAAGCTCAATTAGAAGGCTCGACTGCTCCGCAGGGAAATAAAATCCCTCCCGATACCATTTTTCAGCTAATCGCTAACAAAGACACCTTTGATACCAATAAAATTGCTGACACCGCTAAAGTTACCCAGGAGAATAAAACTAATGAGGTTTTCTTCAGGGTACAGTTTACATCCAGCGCCAAGAAAAAGCCTTTGGATCTACCCGAATTTAAAGGGCTGGACAACGTAAAATATTATGTTCAAAACGGAATTTACAAATATACCTGTGGCAATTTTAAAACCCTGAAAGAAGCCATTGACTATCAGCATATCGTCCAGAATAAAGGCTTTAAAGATGCCTTCGTCGTGGTTTTTCTTAATGAAGAGCGTATTTCCGCAAGCGAAGCAGTAAAATATACAGGGAATTAAAAAATAATTATATTTGCACAAAATTTTGCGCCTTGAAAATTTCTAAAGAAATTAAAATTGCAATTGTTTTTATTACCGGTCTCGTGCTTTTGTATTGGGGGATAAATTTTTTAAAAGGCAGGGACCTTTTTAAAAAAGAACGAACTTTTTATGCAGTTTACGACAATATAAACGGGCTTGTCAAGGCAAACCCGATCCTTGTTAACGGATTTCGCGTAGGACAGGTTGATAATATCTATTTTCATCCTAACAACACGGGAAAAATAATAGTAATTTTAACTGTTACAAACAACGACCTGGTGATACCTTCAAATACAGTGGCACATCTTATCAGTTCAAATATCCTCGGTTCAAGGGCTATTGAACTGAAACTCGGAAATGCTTCCACCGAGGCAAAAGAAGGCGACACCCTGAACACCTTTGTCCAGGCTTCTTTGACCGAAGTCATTGGTGTTCAATTTCAGCCCATAAAACAGAAGTTTGAAAATGTAATGACCTCATTCGATTCCGTTCTTATTATTATTAAACAAGTTTTCAACGAATCCACCAGACAAGACCTCGTTCAAAGCTTTGCGAGCATTCGCTTAACAATCCAAAATCTGGAACACATTACCTACAACCTTGATACGGTTATTACGAAACAACACCGTAATCTGGGTGCCATCATCGGAAATGTGGCGTCCATTACTGAAAATATCAAAAACAATAACGACAAGATACAAAACATCATAACAAACTTCTCAAACATCAGTGATACTATAGCCCAATCGAATATTGCCAGCGCTGTTAACAATGCCGATAAATCGCTTAAGCAGTTTTCAGAGGTCATGGAAAAAGTTAACAGCGGGCAGGGCAGCCTCGGCATGCTGGTCAACAACGACTCTCTTTACAATAATCTTGAAAAATCTTCAAAAGAACTCAACCTCCTCATTGAAGATATCAAACTGAACCCGAAACGTTACCTGAATTTTTCGGTATTCGGCGGGAGCAAAAAGAAAAACGAATACACCCCACCAAAGGAATAACATTTTATCCTGAATTCGGATTTAATCGATTACCACTACTTTTTTACGGGATACCAGATTTCCACGGTAGATAACTAAGGTATAAAACCCTTCAGAAAAACTACTTATATCTATTGATTGATTATCCGAAGGCTTATCAATACTCATAACCAGGGAAGCTGTGAATGTATAGATCTCAATTTTATCAATTATCCTATTCAAATCATCAAGTCTTATTGTCAGGTTCTCTGAAACAGGATTGGGGAAAACAGTCATATTAATCAGGTCATCCTGCTGTTTAACCTCTGTGGTAGAACATGGCCATATTTCGGCTGCCCATTCGGGATGGTCAATAAATGGATTGCGGTTGTTCTGCAATGCACAAATCGCATTGTTACGGTCTAGTTCTTTCCGGCTAACCGGATCCAACGTATTCCATTCACAAAGCATTTCAATGAACCATTGATTATAACAGGGAAAAGAAGTCCCGTTCAGCACAGGATTCGGAGTCCAGCCACCAATAGTATTTTCGTACCTTGTTGCCACATAAAAATACGACCGCGCAAGATCTCCTTTATACTGATTATCAGGTTCAAATACGGTCCCCGCATACCCGGGATAGCTACAATATCCTAATTTACCATTTCCCCAATGAGTGCCCGATGTTGTCTCACCATATGGATAATTGGATCGCATCCCATTTACTTTTCCATCCGTTGGATAAACATGAAACATATCGGTGTAGATACTATCATTCTCGCTCCCTCCCCACCAGCTTTTAGGAAATGAATGTTCGTGGTTGTAACAATCGCAAACATTAGTATAATTACCACATTGATCGCTTGAAAGTATAAATGCGCAATTATCTGAATAAATATCCCAAATGGTATCACCGTTACACAGATCGGTATCATCGAAATATTGCCACAAAGGGAAACTGAGTACATAATGGCCCTTTATGATAGTATGTAGTGCGGTCTTAAGCTGCGATCCGCTAAGGTTTACAGGAAGAGTACTATAATAAGACATGGAATCGCAGTTGAACCTAATTTCATTCTGAGCCGCAACGAACAAGCTGCTTACAAATAAAACAGAAATAAGAAATATTTTTTTCATAAAAGCTTCTCCAGAGCTAGGCACCAGAAACTTAAATTGAGAATTTCAACCTAATGAATTACCACAACTTTTTTACGGGATACCACATTTCCGCTATAGACTACCAAGGTATAAAAACCTTCAGGAAAGCCGCTTACATCAATTGAATTCTTATCCGAAAGATGGTGAACACTCTCGACCAGTGCTGATGTCAGCGAATATATCTCTATCCGGTCAACAAGTTGTCCGCCCTCACTGATAACATTAACATATTCTGTGGCTGGGTTAGGATATACTGATACCTCGAAAATATCAGGATACTCTTGCATACCTACATTGGGCCCCCATATATTCCATACCCATTCGGGATGGTCGATAAAGGGGTTCCTGTTATGCTGAATGTTATAAATGGCATTGTTCCGGTCGATTTCTTTCTGACTCACGGTATCATTGGCATGCCAGTTAAGCAGCATAGTAATGGCCCAGGGTTTGGGTTCGGCGCCAATGGTCATATCGCTGCCCGGCCAGTTTCCCGCCTCGTTATAGTACCTCACGGCAATGTATAAATAGGAACGTGCCAGATCGCCTTTAAAAGCATCGATGGGCTCAAACACCTTGTCTGAATACCCGGAATTGGAGCAGCCTCCTGTTTTACTTCCATTTTGCGATGTCCAATTTGCAGAGCCTACATCGCCATAAGGGAGGTTGCCCCGTTTGTTATTGACATAGCCATCGGTAGGATACAACTGAAAAAGATCGGTATAAACCGGCGATGAATCATCAAACCAATTTTGAGGGAAAGTATGTTCGCGGTTGTAGCAATCGCCTTCGGAAGAATAAGATCCACATTGGTCGGAATTAAAAGTAAACTCATAAGGTGGTGTCCCCCCTGGAATATCAGAGTAAATATCCCAGACTTTGTCGTTAGGTTTCTTGTCGGTACTTTGAAAAGCATTCCATAATTGAGCATACGAAATCGTCGTGTGGTTTTTGATGATATTATGTAAGGCCAACCTCAGCGAGTCTCCCGACAGGTAGTAGGCAGGATCATAATATCCCGGCGGAATCTGCGCGACAGCACACACACCGGTAAGAAATAAAACAACGGAAAATAATATTTTTTTCATGTTATTGGTCTCGGCATTTATATTTTGCAAAAATACGTAATTAATTACCCTTTTATTTATTCGTCTATAAAAAATTATTCTTCGTCCTTATTTTCCTGAAAAGTTCCTTGGACTGATATATTTTAGCTCTTCTTTCACTTTTTTGCTTACGTTCAGCGTGTTGATAAACTCGTGAAGGGTTTCTTTGGTGATGAGCTGATTATTCCGTGTAAGTTCTTTCAAGGCATTGTAAGGATCAGGGTAGTTTTCGCGGCGCAGTATAGTTTGTATGGCTTCGGCCACTACCGCCCAGTTCGAGTCAAGATCTGCAATGATTTTCTTTTCGTTTACGATCAGTTTGTCAATCCCCCTGCTGATAGATTTTAATGAAATAAGCATATGTGCCATCGGAACACCAATGTTGCGGGTTACCGTTGAATCTGAGAGATCGCGCTGTAAACGGGATATGGGCAACTTCGCCGATAAATGTTCAAACAGGGCGTTGGCAAGCCCAAGATTGCCTTCGGCATTTTCAAAATCTATGGGGTTTACCTTATGTGGCATGGCCGATGAGCCCACCTCCCCTTTTACAATTTTCTGTTTGAAGTACTCCATGGAAACGTACAGCCATATATCCCTGCAAAAGTCGGTCAGGATGGTATTGATACGTTTCAGTGTATCAAAATAGGCTGCCAGGTTGTCGTAATGCTCTATCTGTGTGGTGCATTGCTGGCGTTTCAGGCCAAGGCGTTCAAGAAATTTATCGGCCAAACCACGCCAGTCTTTTTCAGAATAAGCCACATAATGCGCGTTCAGGTTCCCGGTGGCTCCGCCGAACTTTCCTTCGAAATCGATATAATTAAAATGCGACAACTGGCTTTCCAGCCGTTCAGCAAAAACACACATCTCCTTACCAAGCCTTGTAGGCGTTGCCGGCTGTCCATGCGTGCGTGCAAGCATCGGGATATCTTTCCATTCTTTTGCCATCGTATTCAACTTGTCCAGCAAATTGTTCAGCATAGGCAGCATCACATTCATCTGCGCTTCTTTGATCAGCAGCGGCAGCGCAGTGTTGTTAATGTCCTGCGATGTAAGTCCGAAATGTATGAATTCCTTATATTCACCAAGTTTTAATTCTTCAAATTTTTCACGAAGAAAATACTCTACGGCCTTCATATCGTGGTTGGTGGTCTTTTCGATCTCTTTGATTTTTTGTGCATCGGCAAGACAAAACTTTTCGTGAATCTCTCTTATCGCTTCAAATGCGGGTTCCTTGATCTTTTTCAGAAAAGGAATTATTGTACACAATTCTATAAAATACTCGATTTCGATAAAAACCCTCTTTTTGATGAGCGCAAACTCCGAAAAATATTCGGAAAGAGCTTCGGTGGCTTTATGGTACCGGCCATCTATGGGCGAAACGGCAGTTAAGGGACTTAGTTCCATTGGTATTAATTTATTAAACAAAAGTAATGTTTTTTAAGTGAAAAAATTTAATTGTGTAATTTGAACCGAAGGAGCTGAAGTTACTGCTCTGTATGACGATGTTTGTATCGGTCAGTCAGAGCCGTTGTTCCAAAAGAATTTAATGATAGATGTTTATCAGTGAACAACGTGTCGAAGACTGGCCAGACCCTGTTCGGCTTAGGCTCCAGCCTAAGCCGCAATTATTCTTACAGGCTACAGCCTGTTTCATGATTCAGTTTTATTGCAATAATATCTTTAAATCTATACATTCTATGTTCATTCAGGGCAAATTCATGAATTTGCCCTGCCTACAACTCCTAACTTTTCTGTATTATTTATTTTTCCGTTTTTTTACTTGCTTTTCTATTTCATCTAAATCTTGCTTATCAACAATGTTTGCTTCGCACCCTAAAACCTATAGCCAAAATCATTTCGAGCGAATAAAAAGCAACATTATATTCCTTTCCATCGGCGGCAGTTGTTAAGTAATTCTTTACTACTGAATTCGCATCTAACTCATTGTCTTTAAGTATACTTACAATGTGCTGGCCAATATTTTGCTTTGAGGTGTCAAAAAGTTCGGAAATTTGGTTTTGGTTCATCCAAACCATACCATCTTTGGCATATATAGTTTAACCGATGCTTTACCATCGGCGGTATTATATATTATTATGTTGGGGTTACCTTTGTCGTCTGTCATCTTATTTCCATTTTTTGATGATTAATTACTTTGTTTTTTTTAGATTCAAACAAAGTTCCCTTTATTTTCTTCTGAAGACCTCCGTTTCAAGCAATTTTATTTATTAAAAGCAGGAATTCCGCTGCAAAACTCAATAAAATACTCGGTTTCGATAAAAACCCGTTTTTTGATGAGCGCAAACTCCGAAAAATATTCGGAAAGAGCTTCGGTGGCTTTATGGTATCGGCCATCTATGGGCGAAACGGCTGTTAGTGCATTTAATTCCATTAGATTTTTTTTATAATAACAAAGATAATGATTTTTTCATGTAGTCGGTCAAACTCATGAATTTGACCGACTACATAAATAACGTTTATTCAGGGCAAATTCATGAATTTGCCCTGACGTTATTCCTCGCAAACCATTGTGCAATGATACTCACCATCACTAATTGCAAGGCATGGTACATCATAACGGGCAATAACACGATACCAATGTACGGGCTGCCGGCAAACAACACTTTCGACATCACCGTGCCGTGCATCAGCGATTTTTTCGAGCCGCAAAACAAGGCGGTGATCTTGTCTTCGCGTTTGAATTTTAATATTTTGCTTGACAGGTAAATGATTCCGTACACCGTATAAAACAAGGCAATAATGGCTACGCCAAGCCCCACAAGCAAAAGAGCAGAATATCCTTCAAACATTTTTTTTGCAAAAGATTCGCAAAAAGCGGTATACACGATCAGTAAAATAATTGTCTGGTCAAAATACCGGAGTCTTTTACTATTTTTTTCGGCAAAAGCGCCCCACAGCGGGTTAAGTATTATTCCCAAAACTACCGGAAGTATTACTTGCAACGTAAGCTTCAACAGGATAGGCCCAAGGTCAATATCCGCCGATGCGGTGTTGAGATATATTCCCATCCATAGCGGTGTGATAAAAACACCCATCAGCGTAGAAATGCTCGCATTAAAAATGGCAGAAGGGATATTTCCCTTAGCTATGGAAACCATCACCACCGCGGAGGTCACGGTTCCCGGCAGGCTGGCAAGGAAAAACACTCCAATCCAAATGATATCGTGGCCATTGCTTCCAATGATATTTTTTGCTAAGATCACCAGCAACGGAAATAATACAAAGGTCGCCAACTGCACCACAAGATGCAGCCTCCAGTTGCTCAGGCCTGATCTGACTTTTTGCGGACTTAGCTTCAGCCCATATAAAAAGAATATCACCGATATCCCGTATGTGGCAATTTTCGAAAGCGGGATCGCGGAATCTTTAGCGCCTATGTGCGGCCAGAAATACGCCAGTAATATCACGCCAATAAGAGCAAAGATAAACCAGTCGAGTCCAAAACGCTTTGCAGCGTTGAAAAACTTGGAAATGGCTGAAGGTATATCGCTCATAATGGTTAATAATTATCCATAAATATTCCTGTAGCGTACCGCATTATCGAGAGCATCTATTATTTCGCGGGTAAAACCTCCCGGTTGTTTTTCGGGTAATTCCTCCGTAGAAAGAAGCGGTGCTTCAAGAATACCGGGAAGCACCCGCTCACAGGCATTCCGCATCTGATCAAGATAAAACTCATCCACAGCCTCAAAATTTATCCCGAAACGATCGCTGAACTCAAGCAAGGCGGCATGTGCGGCTTTATAGATTATTTCTTTTTTATGGTTCATTTTCCATATATAGTTGTATGCCTCAGAAATAAGCGGAGATGCGTGTTCACGAATCGTATCATTAACAGGTATCTCTGAATCATCAATTTGTATCTTATCGGGATTTTCGCGTTCCCAGCGTGCATGTTCGCGGGCGACAGCAGCATCGTATTGCGATCTTTTGTAATCGATAAGATAAAACGTATAGATATAAATAATTTTCGGCATCATATAGCTGATGTTCTTTTTTGCCGATTTCATGATATACATAAACGTTTTTTTGTGAATCTTTTCTGATGTAAAGAAAAAATATTTGAAAACTCCTCCCATCATTTTCCGCATAGTCCACATCGAAGAAAGGCCGGGCATCTTCACATTCGGGCGGCGTTTAATATTGCGGATCAATGACGTGGCGCGCTCTTTGAATTTTTCGGTATCATAAATATCGTCCCAGTAATCGGCAAGGCCTAAAAACAGCTCCTGACGGCTCATCTGCTTAGGAATGATGTTGGATATGATATCCATTTTATCGCTGGTTTCGTCGGGTTCATTCTGTATGATGCGGCCCTGGCGCTTATAGTCGTACCACATCTTGGTGCCCGGAGGCGCCGCCAGCGGGTGACAGATATGAAAAATGATGTCGGCATCCTTAACAAAAGCGGCTGTCTTTTCAAATACTGTCAGGTCATCCGATTCATTCCCGATGATCATGTGG
>CAZMPB010000114.1:0-10213 GCA_964567775.1 uncultured Bacteroidales bacterium | reverse complement strand
TTTATATCCCTGGATGCTTGTATTCCATAGATCATTTCTTTTACAAGCTTTTTTTCGTCTTGCAAAGATTTTTTGAGATGATTCACGAAAATTTATTACGTTGCATCTTGAAACGATGAATTATCGTTGAGTTTGCGTCCATATTTGTCTGGAAGTTTTGGTCAACTGCCAAGTTTGTAATTTGGACGCAAGTTTTTTAAGGAATCTCAAAAAAATATAAAAAAATTTGCCCTTCACTTAACCATTTAGCTAATGTGCTGTTATTCTTTTATGTAGTACAATCAGTCAGGAAATTTTGAGGAAACTCCAGTTAATGAGTCCGGCATAAACGTTTTAAGGCATCGGAGCCTACAGCCAGCGGAGATTATCAGGTGCAGACAGTAAACAACACTGCCTCAAGATTAAAAACAATAGTGAACCATCGTTTAAGAGGATAATCAACAAAGTATTTACAAAACTATTCCAGCTGGTTCGAACACATGGTGGTAATGAAAGAGCAAGAATACTCACATCTTAGGATAAAGAAAAAACTCCTCGAAAGGAAGGACGCATGGGACGCTTTTACCAATACAGAGAAGAATTACAAGAAATTTATTAAAACATATTCGGAAAGAACCTACCGCTGTCCTGTAAAAAGGAAATGGACTACAAGTGTCAGCAATAGTAATTAAAGAATGAATTTATCAACTACATTTTAGAATAGAGCCATTAATTTTAAATAAGATGTCCTGAAGGAATAAAAAATCAAACAATGATATATGTTTAATGTGTATGCTTCTAAGAACTCTTATTATAGTATATGTTTAAAACAATACCAGAAATGATAAATCACGAAACGAATAGGAATATCCAAATGAAGGAAGATCTTCTTATTTTATCAAAACCACAGAGCCTTTCAAAGCATGGTATTTACCTAGAATATCGTAATAAGAAATATGCCAAACATAAACGCCTTCGTTGCAATTAGTTCCGTTGTACGTACCGTCCCATCCCGTTTCTATGTTGTGCGTGATGAAAACCATGCGTCCCCAACGATCGTAAATGAATAGTTCAAACCTGTCGGGATCTATCCCTTCGCCAAAAGCCCTGAATACCGGATTTTTGCCGTCTTTGTTGGGTGTAAAGGCATTGGGAACATAGAGCGTGGTGTTGGGTCGGACAATAACCTTACCCACAATGGTATCGGAACATCCGTAATTGCTGAAAACGATAAGCACAGGATAATAGGTTCCCGTATCGGAATAGGTATGGGTGGGGTTCTGGATGGAAGACGTGTTGTTTGAGGAAAAAGGTTCTCCGAAATACCAGTTCCAGATGTCAGCTTGAATCGATTGGTCGTGGAAAAATACGAGGGAATCCATTTCATTGATGACATCCGGTTTTACTTCGAAATAGGCATCGGGGTTGGGATGTATCAGTATATAATCCGGGTACAGCATTTTCATCCGGCAGCCTGCGCTGGTCACTACAGAGAGGGAAACATCGAACGAGCCGGCATCCAGGTAGTAATGAGTAGGGTCCTGAAAAAAGGACGTGTTGCCGAAGGGGGAATTTTCTCCGAAATTCCAAAGCCAGCTCACGGCCTGCGGGGTAGTCAGGTCTTTGAAATTCACTGTCAGCCCCTGGCAACCTTCCCGGACATCGGCGGTAAAATCAACCTGGGGTAATGGTTCCACCACAACGGTGATATCGGCAGTGCTGATACAACCGTTGTTATCGGCTGTAACGGTGTAAGTTGTCGTAACCAGCGGGAACGCCAGCGTAGAAGAGGTGGTGGTGCTCGAAAGCGACAGTCCCGGCGCCCAGTTAAAAGTCTGGGCTGTGCAGTAAGCAATCAGCGTACTGCTGTCCCCCGGGCATATACTCTCAGGTTCTGCGGTGACAATTATTGCAGGGCCCATGGAAGCGGTCACTGTCGTAGTGGTTGAATTTACACATTGATTGGCATCAGTTCCCGTTATAGTATACGTGGTAGTGCTTGTGGGGAAAGCTTTAACGGTAGCACCTGTGCCTGTTGTCAGTGTACCGACATCCACCCAGGTGTAAGTATCAGCCCCCGATGCGGTTAATGTGATGGAGTCGCCGATACAAATATTCCCTCCTGGAGGAGTGATGGATATAACAGGCAGGGGGTTTACGGTAACCGTTATGGTGTTTGACGCGGTACACATTGGATTTGTTCCTGTAACCGTATAGGTGGTGGTGGTGATGGGTGATGCCGTTACAGTGGCTCCGGTAGTTTGATTTAAACCAGTGGGTGGATCCCATACATAAGTATCCGATCCGGAAGCTGTTAAATCTATCGAACCACCAGCACAAATAGTAGGGTTTGTTGGTGCCAAACTTACGCTGCCTCCCGAAAGAGAAACAGCAATATCGTCATCAACAGTGACGGTGGCACCAAAACAAGTGGAATAACTTGCCTGAGCTGTATATGTGGTATTTGCACTAGGGCAAACTTGTATTGAATTACCTGTGCCAATTTGGGTAGCCCCTTCAAACCAAGTAATACCTACTGTGGTAGATCCGGTCGGGGTAAACCGCCAGGCCTCATTAGAGGCTGTCCATGCACTTGTATTGCGTCCCGGAGCGGCCAAACCCAGCGTTCCTGTAGCATTTTGAATTCCAACCAGTTTGTTACCGCTGTTCCAGCTGCTGCACAAGGGAGCATTCTGAATATAAACCTCAATAATGTTTGATGTTTCGTAGAGCACGATCTGGTGTGTTGCCTTCAACAAGTTGCAGGTGCTGGAAAACATCGCGATCTGGTACCAGTTGACAACGAAAGTCCTGCACGGATATGAACCAAGTATTGCATAATACATTGTTCCCGTAACCGCCGGATCAATATCATGATATACGCCAAAAATAGCATTAGTAATAAGGCTGCTTGAAGGGCATGTGTTAGAAAAAGACCAAGTGCAATATCCATCAGCATCAGTGACATCAAACGAAACAACGCCATTTGATCCTGCTATTATTTGATTGTAACTTGTACCATAAAAACAAAAGGTAAACGGCAGGTTGATCACACTGCTCCATCGGTCATCGATATTTACTAAAATCGGAGTCCCTGCATTATAAGCATAAGGAGGAGCATACGGAACTGATGATACCGTATAGGAACTCGTTTCGCCACTGGTTTGTATAGCTGTTGCGGCAAGTGTGGTGCAGGGCTGGCTGCAGGGCAGGGCAAAATTATTACCATTATTTGTAGTAATAGTTACACTGGCACATCCCGGCTGGCCGAAAGCAGAATAGGAAAATAAAATTACAGTTAATAATAGCAGGAGGTGTTTTAGTCTTTTCATCGAATGTTAACAATTAAGGTGTTTTGTTGATAAAACGTATCTTTCATTCAAAAAATTGGTATTTTACAAACAACTCTGACCTTTTAGACGAAAAAAACGTTAAATAGGTTGCTTTAAAATGCAAAGATACAATATAATATAATTGTGGCAAACAGGATTATGTCAAATTTCAATAATCAAAATATCGTTCCAATTGCTTGTGTATTTGGGAGATAATCTTTCTTGGTGCATTTTCCATCTTCGTTTTGTGCCCTGTACGGCAAATTTTACCACTCCCTGGCCGACCCGCGCGTTAATTTTGTCTACAGTTTGCATGAGTTCACGTATCTTTTTTTTGGTTACGTCATCCCAGACGCTGTATTGAAGCTGATTCTCCGGAATCAAGTCTGAAAGGAGTATTCCGGATTTTTTATACAGATATCCCTGCCTGAAAATTTTTTTTAATCCTTTCAACGCATAATGAATTATCTCGGCAGAGCTGTTTGTTGCCACAGGAAACTGCACCACAACAGAGTTGACATATTTCGGGGTGTTTGAGAACCGGTTTGTCATGATAAATAAGGTTGCGGCACGGGCACAGGAATGTTGGCTGCGGATTTTTTCGGCCGCCCGTGTCGCGAAGGTTGATGTGGCCTGCTCCAGTTCTTCATAGGATGTTACCGGTACTCCGAATGATCTGGAAATACAGATATTCTTTTTATCAGGTGGAAATTTTTCAAGTGAAATGCATGATATTCCGCGGATTTCATAAAGTGTTTTCTGCCCGATAACTCCCATATGTTTACGTATCCAATGCTCGTCGGTGTTTTTAAAATCAAGGATAGTGCGTATATTTTTTTCCTGCAATAATTTATCAAAAGCAGGTCCGACACCCCATATTTCAGAGATGGGTATGTTTTTAAAAACTTCATCAGGATCATTTTCAGCACAAAGGTTCAGAATATTGTGATTCCTGGGCTTTTTTTTGGCGAGATGGTTGGCGATTTTGGCGAGGGTTTTTGTCGGGCCGATGCCCACGGATACCGGAACACCAACCCACTGTTTCAATACCTTTCGGATTTTTCCGGCATAAGCGGTAAGTTCTTCGTACTTCATGCCCGTCAGGTCAAGAAACGCCTCATCAACAGAATAAACCTCCACATCAGGTGCGAGTTCAAACAGTACGCTCATGATCCTGTTGGAAATATCGCCGTAGAGCGCATAATTTGATGAAAAGACATGCACCCGGTACCTGGCGATAAGTTCTTCAAACTCAAAAGCGGGAGCGCCCATTTTGATGCCGATGGCTTTGGCCTCATCGGAACGGGCGATCACGCAACCGTCGTTGTTGGACAGCACGATGACGGGCTTTTTCTCCAGCCTGGGATTGAACAGGCGTTCGCACGACGCATAGAAATTATTACAATCGACCAGGGCAAAGATTTTGTTCCGGTATGAATCCGGAATGATATCATTTGGATTTGTTGAGCTCATCAACCTTTTCTTTCGCGTTGTTTTTCAGCGTACCGCCGCGCTTTATGATTTCATTATATAGTTTACGGGCTTCCCCCGCCTGGCTCTTTTCCGAGAGGATCAGTGCTTTTTGCCATAAAGCCAGGTCGTAAAAAGGATTGGTTTCCCTTTTTAAAAGCTTATCGAGGTAAGAAAGGGCAGCGTCTTTCTGCCCGTCGTTATAATACGACATGGCGAGATAATAGATAGCTTCGAAGTCTTTGTTGTTTATATCGGCTGATTTTTTAAACTCGGTAATGGCTTGTTTGTATTGCGCTGTGTTGTAAAAAGAAAGTGCAGCCGAATTTTTTTGTTGATTTTCCGATCGCGAGTAAGTTGCGGTTATCCTAGTTTTAGAGACCACCTCAAGAATTTTTCCGGATTCGGTGATCTGGTCGACAGTCGGTTCTTTTTCCGGAATTTCTTCCACAGCAACACTCTGGCCAGTAACAACGGTAGCTTCCTGTTTCAGTCCCCTGTATGTTAAAGAATCGGCCTCGCTCGAGACAATACCAGTTCCGCCCAAAATAATGCCATCATCAACAGCGCCATTATAAATACCTTTGTTATCTGCAGCTTTTTTTACATTACCCCCAACGGCATAACCGCTGAAATCTTCATCTTTCGAAGCATCTGATACAGCTACCGTTTGCACGGGCCTTTTATTTTTTTTATCTTGTTCATTACTTTTTTCCGCGGCTTCGTAATTTCTGTCATCAGCTTTATTTTCTTCGAGCCAGCCCTCTTTGGCTTGTGTGGTTTTCTCTTTTGTTTCACCCGTGGCAGCCTGATCCGTTCCCTGAATATTTTTTTGTTCTTCTGCCGGAGTAGCCTGTGGCGTTTTCATGGTATTAAAACTCAAGTCCTGCCGGGATTCTTTTGTTTGGATATTGATCAGAAAATATGTGGTAAAGATTAAGACAATACTTGCGGCTATAGATATGGCGGTGATGAGGACTTTATTATTGTTGCTTTTTTTTAAAGAAAAAATTTTTGAAGCTGGAAATCCTGATTTAAGGCCGTTTTTCATCGCAGCAAAATCAGGAAGAACTTTGGTGGCCTGTTTCTCATAGCCTTCCACTGCTTCGTTGCAAAGCAGGCACCCCGACACATGCTTTTCGAACAGATGCTTCTCTTTTTCGTTCAGATTGTCCTGTAAGTAAAGAGATAAACCTTCCTGACTTATACATCCTGTCGGGCCAAAAATCTGTTTCTGTTTTTCAGTGGGTTTCATTTTGTGTTTTCGAGCATTATTTTCAAATTCCTTTTTCCGTTTTGAATAAAACTTTTTACCTGGTTCATACTGTAATTGGTAGTATCGGCAACCTCCTTGTATGATTTTTCATGCAGATAAAAAAGTTCGATGCAAATTCGCTGCTCATCACTCAGTTTTTTTATTGCCTCCGGCAGTTTTTTGTCAATAATTTCGTCTTCAGTATGGTTAAGAGAATAATTGCCGTCAAAATCCATAAAATCCTGCTCAAAATTTTTTAGTTGTATCTGCTCGTTGAAAGAAACGGAATTGTCTTTCCTTAGAATCATCAGGCAATGATTTTTCGCCACGCTGTAAAGCCAACATTTGAAATTAGCGATATGGTGCTCCTTCAGCGATTCATACAATTTTTCGAACACTTCCATAACAGCTTCGCGGCGGTCGTCTTCGCTGCCGAAATATTTTAGTGCGATACCATAAACAAGGTGCGCATAGCGGTCGAAAAGTTCTCCGACAAGATTAACCTCACCTGTCTGGTGGTAACGATCAATCACCTCCTGATCTGTCAGCAGTTCAGTATTTTTCGCCGGGTGTTTTTTTAAAAACAGTGCCAATTTTTTGGTGATTGATATGCAAATTTAAAGTTTTAAAATGAAATTCGCATTATTAATAAATTACGTAGTTTAGCATCAAAATAGTGTTTTATGAAAAAAATTGTCACCTATAATGTCAACGGCATACGGGCCGCTATGTCAAAAGGATTGCTGGAATGGATCGTACAGGTTAATCCCGATATTGTTTGTTTTCAGGAGACGAAAGCACAGCCGGATCAGATACCTACCCTTGAATTTGATGCGGCAGGGTATCATAACTACTGGTTTTCCGCAAAAAAGAAGGGTTACAGCGGTGTGGGTATCCTTACAAAGCAAGAGCCCGATAATGTGATCTATGGCATGGGTATCCAGAAATATGATGACGAAGGGCGTATGATACGTGCAGATTACGGAGATATTTCCGTGCTGAGTGTTTATCATCCTTCCGGCTCCAGCGGCGACGACCGGCAGGCCTTTAAGATGATCTGGCTTGATGACTTTTTGGAATGGGTGAACGAACTGAAGAAAACCCGCCCCAACCTTGTTATCTGCGGCGATTATAATATCTGCCATAAGCCCATCGATATTCACGACCCGGTACGAAATGCGACAAGCTCAGGGTTTCTTCCGGAAGAACGGGAATGGATTTCCAAATTTATCGACTCGGGTTTTATTGATGGTTTCAGGGCGTTTAACAGTGAGCCGAAACAATATACATGGTGGAGTTATAGGGCAAATGCACGGGCAAAAAATCTTGGATGGCGCATCGATTACCACATGGTAAGCGAGCCTCTTAAGCACCTGATGAAACGGGCCGTGATCCTGCCGGAAGCCAGACATTCCGACCACTGCCCTAGTATACTCGAATTGGATTTTTGATTTCTTTTACTGTTTTTTGCTATAAATTCTCATTACACATTTTAACAGGCCTTTGTTAGTATCTTTGATTTACAGGCATTATGGCAACGTATTTATAGCTGTACTTTTGCTGAAAAATCAAGAGTATGCTGAAAAAGTTGTTTTTATTTGCCGGCATTGCTTTATTTCTGACATCCTGTGTTTCGCTGAAGAAATACCAGGAAAAAGAAAGCAGTTATAAAAACTGCATTGATGAAAATAATGCACTAAAAATTCAGAATCTGGACTATTCCACCAAGCTGAATGAATTTACTGCACTAAAAGATAAGCTGAAAAAGCAGAACGAGATACTTGTTGCGGATTCTATTAAGAATGGGCAACAGTTGCGGGATATTACAAACAAATACCAGGAACTTAACCAGGCATACGACACGCTGGTCAGCAGTAATACCAAACTGATGAAGGGTAATAAATTTGAGACGCAAAAGCTGATCTCCGAACTGGAAAAAACCAAAGAGGCATTGCAGAAAAAAGAAGATGACCTCAAAAAGCTTGAAACGGAGCTGAACTTAAAATTGGCCAATCTCAACGAACTCCAGTCGACGCTTGATGAAAAACAACAACGCCTGAACGAGCTGCAATCTATTCTTGACAAAAAAGATTCTGCTGTAAAAGCGCTGAAAAACAAGGTTTCTGAAGCCTTACTCGGATATGAAAATAAAGGTCTTACGGTGAAACAGTTGAACGGGAAAGTCTATGTTTCTATGGATGAGGCGTTGCTCTTTGCTTCCGGAAAATACGAAGTGGCTCCCAAAGGTGCAGATGCACTTAAAAAACTTGCCAAGGTGCTGGAAACAAATCCCGACATCAATATCATGGTGGAAGGGCACACGGATAATGTCCCATATAAGGGCACCGACCAGCTCCTTGATAACTGGGATCTGAGTGTGAAAAGGGCCACCACAGTTGTGCGCATACTGCTTGCCAATACCACCATAGCACCCGTACGTATCACGGCTGCCGGACGCAGCGAATATTTCCCTATTGACAAAGCTAATACGCCGGAAGCCCGCAGCAAGAACCGCCGTACGGAAATTATCCTCACCCCCAAATTGGACGAATTGCTGAAGATAATAGAAACAAATTAAGGTTGTAACC
The DNA here is from genome assembly GCA_964567775.1 of uncultured Bacteroidales bacterium. Taxonomy (GTDB): domain Bacteria; phylum Bacteroidota; class Bacteroidia; order Bacteroidales; family CAIWKO01; genus CAIWKO01. The sequence goes on along the minus strand of CAZMPB010000114.1, from coordinate 1,589 downwards.
TTCATCCAAAATCTATATATTTGCAGAGGGAGATCATTTTGATCTGCCTCTTTTTTATTATATTTTTTATGGAAAAAATAGAAAAAACAATTTTATATAAGCCAGACGATCTGCAGCTTGCGTATACCACACACTACCGGAAAATGTACCCGATCCGCAGCCGCTTGCTGCTGGTGGTGAGCGCCGTGTCGTTAATCATTGGCGGTTTGCTGCTGATCTATGAACACCGGAAAGGAAATCCTGTCATTACTAACTGGGCGGCCTTGTTCCTGATAGGCTACGGGATTATTATTGCCGGGTTGTATTTCTATAACCTGCGCACTATGGGAAAACGCATGTATAAAAAAATGCCAGATTTTGCAAGGCCATTCAATTACATTTTTACTGCTGAAAATGTTCAGGTGTCCTCAGATACTATAAACAGCACGAATAAATGGGAGTTTTACCAGTCGGCGCTGATTTGTCCGCAGGTAATTATGATCTACCCCAACAAATTCAGGTTTAACCTGTTTCCGAAGAAATACTTTACCGATGAGGAATATGAGGCGTTAAAGCAATGGATCAAAGTCAAAATAAAAACAAAAGAAAGTAAATGAAATTTCTCGAGTTAGTTAAAATCCGCCAGAGTACCAGAAAATACTCACAACAACCGGTAGAGCCGGAAAAGATTCACCGCTGTGTTGAAGCTGCCCGACTTGCCCCATCGGCATGCAATTCACAGCCATGGACATTTGTTGTTGTTGATGAGCCGGCGTTGCGCGAAAAAGTAGCGTACGAAACCTATAGCGCGCTGATCCCCTTCAACAAATTTGTTGCCCGGGCGGCGGTCATTGTTGCTATTGTGATGGAGAAACCCGCCGCAATCTCGCAGATAGGAGGAAGGATCAAGGATAAGGATTTTTACCTGATTGATACCGGCATTGCTGCCGAACATTTTTGTCTTCAGGCTGCCGAGGAGGGGCTTGGCACCTGCATGTTGGGTTGGTTCAACGAAAAAAATATTCAAAAGCTGTTGAATATCCCGCGCAACAAGCGGATTGGCCTATTGATAACCTTAGGCTATTCCGATTCTCGCTTGCGTGAAAAAATCAGGAAACCGTTTGCTAACATTATAAAATATAATAACTATGGATGAAAAAATTTTAGAAAACATAAATCTTCCGTTGCTTCAGGATGCCGACCTGAAAAACAAAGTGGTGCTGGTGAGAGTTGATCACAATGTGGTGAAAAAAGGAATCATTCATGATCCCTACAGAATTGATGCTACCATGGCCACCTTGTATTACATCAATGCAAAAGGTGGAAAAATCATTCTCATGACCCATGCTGGCCGCCCTAAAAATAAAAAAACCGGTGAAATTGAAATCTCGGATGACACCTCGGTACAGCCCATCGTGGATTACCTGCAGAACAAACTGCATATCACCATCAAGGTTCCCGAATTTCATCAACACGAGAAACAGGGTTTTCTAGACGTTGAAACATCCATTAATCACTTGATCCGCGATTTGAACGACCATACGATTGATATGGTTTATTTGCCCAACACCCGCTGGTTTGCCGGTGAAGAAGCCAAAGGAGAACAATCC
>CAZMPB010000113.1:0-10216 GCA_964567775.1 uncultured Bacteroidales bacterium | reverse complement strand
AAGGGACACGAAGGAAGAAATAAATTTAATATCAAAAAAATGTTTCATATCAACCATAAATGCCACGCTGTGTCCGGCTCTTCGTAACATAAAAAATCAAGCGAAACTTAAGAATGGAACTTTCAAAAAAAGATAAAAAAACAGCGCGCGAGATCATCGAAAAAGGGCTTGACACCGAATATACAAACGGGCTAAAGCAATTCGACAGCATATTGCAGCAATGGAAAAACAAAACCCTTAATAATGTCGAGGCATATTTGCAACTTCACGACAGTGTAAAAAAACACAATAAAGAAATTGCTATGAGATATGACAGAATATCAGGATCAACTTATTTGTTTATCATAGCCGCTCAGCTGTCCGACGGAATAATAAGTGATTCTGATTTGAACGATTTTTCAGATGAAATAAAACAGGCAATAAAAATGATTGCAGGAATAGATGAGCAGCCACTATAAGAAACTGTTTTGAATTTATTGTTAATAATACATGGTGTTGATTTTCAACATTTGCCCCAACCCTGAAGGGAGTGTTGAAAATCAATTTGCACCCGCCAGCTGGCGGGACGGGGCAAACAAATTGATTTTCTATCATAAAGCATAAAATACAATATATCAATTTATAAATTCCAAACAGTTTCTTAGTGTAATTTAATAAAATACAACAAAATATATTTGCGTAAGTTTGAATAACAACCTCACAGATTTATCAATATGGAAGAAAAACTAAAATCGGAAGGTAAATGCCTGTATTGCGATCAAGTGTATTCGCAAAAAGAAATCGGGAAACATTTAGCCAAACATTTGGCGGAAATGGAAAAATCCGGCATCGGTATTGCCGCGCAAACCTATTGCCACATTGTTGTGGATGCAAATGAAATGTTCCTTCATCTGCTGGTAAAAGGCGATGCGACAATGAAGGTTATTGACAGTTTTTTTAAAGACATCTGGCTCGAATGCTGCGGACACATGAGTTGTTTCGGGCATAAATATTTTAAAATCAGCATGAGCCATAAGGTAGTGGATGTTTTTGCATCAGGTGTGAAAATATATCATGATTATGATTTTGGAACTACCACACGGGTTTTTCTAAAAGGCTTGAAAAATTACCAATTGAATCTGAAAGAAAAAATAATTCTTTTGTCACGCAACTAACCCTTGAAAATTATGTGTGCACTTTGCAAAAATGAGCCGGCAGAAGTTATTTGTCCCATCTGCATATACGAAGAATATGCTTTTTTCTGTAGTACCTGTTCTGAAATTCACGAAAAAGAATGTTCCGACTTTGGTGAAGACACCCAGCTACCCGTAGTTAATTCTCCACGTATGGGTGCGTGCGGGTATGAGGGTGGCGTAATAGATACCGAAAGAGATGGGGTTTATAAAAAATAATTTTTTTATTCGTAATTTTGAAATATGAATATCGACAGAGTTAAGCGGCTACTAAAGCAAAAAGAAAACATCCGCCTTGAATTTAAAGAGGCAAAAACTGCGTTGCCAGAAAACTTATTTGAAACCATTTGCGCTATGCTCAACCGTGATGGTGGTGATATTATTTTAGGAGTGGATGATAAAGGTAATATCAGGGGTGTTGAGCAATCAAAAATGGCGACCATAATAACCAATCTGGTAAATCTCTCCAACAATCCCAAAAAACTTGACCCTCCATTTATTTTGTTTCCTCAAACTCACCAAATTGAGGACAAATGGTTAATTCAGGTTCAGGTTCCTGCCAGTTCGCAGGTGCATAAAACGGCCAACATTGTTTTTGACCGGAGTAACGATGGGGATTTCAAGGTTAATCAAGCCCATCAAATAGCAGAAATATACGACAGAAAGCGTATTTTTTATACTGAAGGAATCATATATCCCGCATTGCGATTTGACGATTTCAAGGTAGAATTATTTCCTAAAATCAGAAATCTAATACATAGTAATAAGGCTGATCATCCATGGCTTGGCTTAAATGACCAACAGTTGCTTGAAAAGGCAGGTTTATGGAAACGTGATTATCAAACAGGGCAGGAAGGCTATACCTTAGCCGCAGCCTTATCTTTCGGCAAAGATGACGTAATTCAACAGATTTTACCACATTATAAAATTGATGCTTTAGTCCGGATTAAAAACACGGAACGATATGACGACCGGGAATATATCCAGACAAATCTGATTGAAGCTTACGAAAAGCTAATGGATTTTGTGAGTAAACATTTGCCGGATAAATTTTACATGGAAGGCGATCAACGGGTTAGTCTCCGTACAAAAATTTTTCGTGAAATCACAGCCAATCTAATTGTACACAGAGAATACACTAATGCTTACCCTTGCTCATTTATTATCTATACCGACAGGGTAGAGACAGAAAATGCAAATAACCCTCATGGCAATGGGCCAATTGATCCGAACAACTTTGCACCATTTCCCAAAAATCCTGTCATTGCTAAGTTTTTCACTCAATTAGGACGAGTTGATGAATTAGGCTCCGGTGTGTTAAATGTAAATAGGCTTATTCATGAATATACCGATAAAGGAAAGGTACAATTTATTTAAGGAAATGTTTTTAAAACTATTGTTCCTGTTGGGAAAACAACAACTACCGGAACAATTGACACCGTAAATGATACTGTAAATGATACTATAAATGATACTATAAATGATGGTATTATTGATGGAATAAATGATGGTGTGAAAACTGAAATAATAAAAGTTATTAAATTATTACTTGACAAAGAAGGAGTAAATACGATTGATATATTAGCTAAAATTGGGAAATCAGAACCTACAATTAAAAGATATCTGAAAATTTTGAAAAAACTGGGGTTCATCGAATATAAAGGAGCACGCAAGGCAGGCGGCTATTATATAACAGAGAAAATGAAAGCAAAATTAAAATGACAACAAACGCAATAATCTCAAAAGTCTGGTCCTTCTGCAACACCCTCCGCGATGATGGTGTGAGTTATGGCGATTACCTTGGTCCACAGACTTATTTCGACAAGATAGAAGAAACCGCAATCAGAGCCAGCGAACAATAATAAATTTGAAATTATCATGTTAATAAAGAAAGCATGTACGATAAAAAACATTATTTTTGTTTATAAAAATAGGAATTAAGCCATGAAATTAATATCAAAAAAGCAAGAAAACAGTAAAGCAATAATTAAGAAAAAAAATATTTCAATTAAAAAAGAAAGAGAAGGGAATATTTGTATTTGTAAAAATATTTCCGATTCAGCTACATTTTTGACCTATGAAGCAACTCCAATTAAAACCAGTTGTTCGATAAAAGGCCATAGTAAAAAAAATCAAATCACATGGAAGAATAATTTATCTAAAGATTTTTTGGCAGAAGCAACTAAAAACATAGTAAAATACAATCGAAGAAGGCAGATTCCAATTATTTATGCAAAAGATGGTATAATTTATAAGGAGCTTGAATCAAAGGTTATCAAGATTGGAATAATACAGCCTCTAAAAAGAAGAGTTGTCGAAAATAATTATAGTATCGATTATATTAATTAATTATTTGTGAGTAAGAAGATCCGAATTTTTGCCGGACCTAATGGCTCTGGAAAAACATCTCTTTTCAATAGAATTCGTGATCATTACGGGTATAATACAGGGATCTTTGTTAATGCTGATCATATTGACTTTGAATTAAAAACACATGGAAAATTATGTTTGGATTTATTTAATATTCAATCATCACTTCGAGAAATTAAATCTGTTGTATCTAAATCTTCTTTGTCGAAAAGAATAAAGATTGATTTCAATAAAACATTTAGTTTTAATAACAATGTAATTGAATTAAAAACCAACAATTATCCAAATTCTTATATTGCTGCACTACTATCTGAATTTGTCAGACATAAGTTTTTGAACCTTGATAGAACTTTTTCTACCGAAACAGTAATGTCTGATCCTTCAAAAATTGAACTAATTAAAACAGCTAAAAGTAAAGGTTTCAAGACATACTTGTACTATATAACAACAGATGATGTTAGAATCAACATTGAGCGCGTAAAATCCAGAGTTCAAGCCGGGGGACATAATGTCCCTGAAAATAAAATCAGAGACAGATATAAACGGTCATTGGATTTGCTTTAAGAAGCTGCAAAAAATTGCGACAAAGTATTTTTAATTGATTCAACAGAACTCCCAAGTCGTCTAATTGCTGAAATCTCAGAGGGCAAAGTTACAATAAAAACTGAAAAGGTACCCAATTGGTATATTAAGAATTTTGAAAATAAAATATTCAAGAATTGACATAAGTTGTCAAAATTGAATTTATGACAACAAACGCAATAATCTCAAAAGTCTGGTCCTTCTGCAACACCCTCCGCGATGATGGTGTGAGCTATGGCGATTACCTTGAACAGCTCACCTATCTGCTGTTCCTGAAAATGGCCGATGAATATTCCAAACCGCCCTATAAAAGAACATTACCGATACCCAAAGAATATGCCTGGGAAAGTTTAGTGGAAAAACGAGGCGCCGAACTGGAATCACATTACACTAAGCTGTTGCGCGAACTCGGCAAAGAAAAAGGAATACTCGGGCAGATATTCACCAAAAGCCAGAACAAAATACAAGATCCGGCAAAACTTTACAAGCTCATCGACCTGATAGACAAAGAAAACTGGGTGATGATGGGCGCGGATGTGAAAGGAGACATTTATGAAGGGCTGCTGGAGAAAAATGCCGAAGACACCAAGAGCGGCGCCGGGCAATATTTTACACCACGTCCGCTCATCCGTGCCATGGTGGAATGCCTGCAACCGGATCCCAAGAAAACCATTTCCGATCCTGCCTGCGGCACTGGTGGCTTTTTCCTTGCTGCTTATGATTTTCTGGTAAAAAACCATGACCTTGACAAAGACCAAAAAGAATTTTTGAAATTCAAAACCTTTACGGGCAACGAAATTGTTGCCAATACCCGCCGCCTGGCGCTGATGAACCTTTTCCTGCACAACATTGGCGATATTGACAGCGAGAATTTTATTTCACCGGCTGATTCACTGGTTGCCGATCCCGGAACACGGGTTGATTATGTGCTCACCAACCCTCCTTTTGGCAAAAAGAGCAGCATGACCTTCACTAACGAGGAAGGCGAGCAGGAAAAAGAAGACCTTACTTACAACCGTCAGGATTTTTGGGCCACTACCAGCAACAAACAATTGAATTTTGTTCAGCACATCAAAACATTGTTGAAAACTACAGGCCAAGCTGCCGTTGTTGTTCCCGATAATGTGCTGTTCGAGGGCGGTGCCGGAGAAACGGTGCGCAAAAAATTACTGGAGACAACCGATCTGCACACCATTTTGCGCCTGCCTACCGGCATTTTTTATGCCCAGGGTGTTAAAGCAAACGTCATGTTCTTCGACGCCAAGCCCGCCGCAAAGAACCCCTGGACAAAAGAGATCTGGTATTACGATTACCGGACCAATATTCATCATACTTTAAAGAAAAACCCGCTTAAGTTCGATGATTTATCGGAATTTGTCAGATGCTACAACCCTAAAAACAGGTTCAAAAGAACGGAAACATGGAATACCGAATCCAATCCTGAGGGCCGCTGGCGAAAATTCAGTTATGATGAGATCGTGAACCGTGATAAAACCAGTCTCGACATCACCTGGATTAAAGATAAGTCCCTTGCCGACCTCGACAACCTGCCCGACCCTGATGTTTTAGCACAGGAAATCATCGAAAACCTCGAAGCCGGGCTCGAAAGCTTCAGAGAAATAGCCAATGGTTTGAATAAGAAGATAGAATAACAGCCATATACAGGCATTTTAAAACGGAATGATGCATCGGCGTGGATAAAGATTTTGAAAGGTCCCGGAAATTATGCCTATTTTTCCCCTTCTTTCTTTGCTTTCGCACTTTTCAGGTAATCGATCAGATCATTTGCAAACTTCATGTGATCTTCGATATGATGAAAGATAACGGAATCAATCTCAAAAACAGGGTATTCGGTGGTGATGGAAAGGTCTTTGTAAGGGACAGCCTTGTATACTTTCGAATTCATTTCATCAAAGATCTTTGGGTCAGTCAGGTCAAATTCATTAAAAACAATACTGTCTTTTTTGAGAAGTTCGGTAACATTCCCGCAGCGGCCGCACGTTGAGCTTGAATACACATTGATGTTTGAGATGCCATTTGGAAATAAAGAAGCATCAAAGTGGCGGTTTACATCATTGGTTTTTTCTTTTTCCTGAGAAAAAACATTCAGAAAAAAAACTAAACAAATAAAAAATAAAATTTGCTTTTTCATCTTTCTGCTTATTTAAAATTTATCAACCAATTTAATAAAACTTTTTCAGTTATAGGCCCATTTCAGATAAATGGCACCCCAGGTGAATCCGGCTCCAAAAGCCACTAACACAAGGTTATCGCCTTTTTTCAGTTTTGGCTCCCACTCCCACAGGCACAAGGGGATTGTTGCAGCAGTGGTATTGCCGTATTTATTAATATTGATCATTGTTTTATTTTTATCAATACCAATGCGGCGGGCAGCGGCTTCAATGATCCTGAGATTCGCCTGATGCGGAACAAGCCAGGTAAGGGTTTCGGAAGTGAGTTTGTTGCGTTTCATGATTTTTTCAGCCGCATGAGCCATTTTTACAACGGCCACTTTAAAAACCGGCTGCCCTTCCTGATAAATAAAATGTTCGCGGGCATCCACTGTTTTATAGCTGGCAGGCTTTAAGGAACCGCCAGCTTTCTGATGCAGAAACTCCCTTCCGCTGCCGTCGGTTTCCAATAATGAATCCATGATGCCGAGTTCTTCGGTTGCCGGTTCAAGAAGAACGGCTCCGGCTCCGTCTCCAAAGATGATGCAAGTGGCACGATCGGTATAATCAACAATAGAAGACATCTTTTCGGTACCAATCACGATTACCTTTTTGCATTGACCCGTTTCAATAAATTTTGAAGCGGTTACAATAGCATAAATAAAGCCGGAACAACCGGCATTAAGGTCAAAACTGAAGGCATTTTTAATACCCACTTTGTCGCAAATAATATTTGCTGTGGCCGGAAACGGCATATCCGGCGTAACGGTGGCGCATATCAGCAAATCAACAGCATCAGGAGTGTTACCTGTTTTCTCCAGTAAACGTTTTACGGCTTCAGCGCCCAGATCAGAAGCGCCTTTTCCTTCCTCATTGAGAATTCTCCTTTCGCTGATCCCTGTACGCGAAAGTATCCATTCGTCGTTGGTATCAACAATTTTTTCGAGTTCAGCATTCGTAAGGACATAATCTGGCAAATAACCGCTGACTCCGGTAATTGCAGCCCTGATCTGATGAATCATACAAAGTATAATTTAAAATTCAGGAACCTATTTCTTTTTATCGTTCTTAAAACCTTTTCTGGGTTCTTTTTTGGGTTCTTTTTTAGTCTCTTTTTTGGCTTCTGCCTTGGTTTCTGTTTTGTCTATCGCGGGTTTTCCTTTATAATAACCGCATTCAGGACATACCCTGTGATAAAGAACAGGTGCTCCGCAGTTGGAACAAACGGCTACAGTAGGGTCTGTTGCTTTGTCGTGGGTTCTTCTTTTTAGCGTTCTGGTTTTCGAGAACCTTCTTGTTGGATTTGGCATGGTATCAGTTTTTTAATGTTATTTTCTTTAAATCATCCCAGCGGGGATCAATATTTTTTTTATGACTTTTCAGTTCTTCCAGTTTTTTAATTATTTCCGGATTGCAGTCGCTTTTGCCGTTTTCGTCTTCGGGATGGACCCTTCGTTGCGGAAGTATTAAAACGATGCTTTCGTAAATATATTGGCCCAAATCCACCTGATGTGCCAGTGGTGGTAAAATGATAACGTCATCAGAAGATTCTTCAGTTTCTTCACCAAATTTCACAATCAGCCTTTCATCTCCTGAAACAGGCTGATGATATTCTTCAAGACAACGGTCACATTCACAAACCACAAATCCGCTGAAGGAAAATTTCAGTTCAAGCATATCCGGTTGTTTATTCATTTCCATCCGGACAACAATACTGCATGTATTGATCTCGTTATATCCGAACTCACGAAAAAGCCCTCCGTCGACAGTATATGTAAACCGATGAATACCGTCACTAAGCCCCGAAAACTCTAATATATACTGATCCAAATAATTCACCTTCTGCAAAAAATAAAAGTTTGCAAAGTTATAATATTTTTTTATACCAAAAACAATTACGACAAAAATGACCGTGAAATCAACGGGTTAACCTTACTTGAATGCTTTTTCCGGCAGTCCGTCCCCGCCCAGACTCAGACGGTTGAAATATTCGGGGACTTTTTTCCCGGTAAGGGCATCCACATATAATTTTGCAAGGTACTGGCCCAGCATAAATCCCTGTCCGCGTAAGCCCAGGAACAACCCAAGCTCTATGTCAATGATCATACGAGGTTCGATATAATAACCAGCCCATACAGCTTGAAATCCTACTGAAGAAAGCTGGGGTACCCAGTCGATAAAAATTTCTGTAGCTATTTCCAGAAATTCTTTAGAATTTATTTTGATATTTTTATCAGCCTGCTGCGGGTCTACCGCAGGGGAGGCGCATCCGATGATCTGCCCGGTTTCAGCAAGCTGCTGGCCATAAACAGCAACAAAACCGTTATAACGCCGGCGATCAATAAGCATATCCAGCGGATTTCCATCAAGGCCCATCATGGGAAGTCGCCTGGTAATAAAAGCTTGATGCTTAACCGGATACAGTCCTGTTTCTATGCCCAGCATTTTTGCAAATTTTTCACCACCAGGGCCTAATGCATTGATAAACATATCGGTATGATACTCAACATATTTTTGCTCGTGGTTGCGGACAAGAATTTTATACGTGTTTCCATCTTTTCTGAGACTCACCATCCGGCAGTCTTCCAGCACTGTTCCTCCATTATTTATTCCTATACGCCGTATCAGGTCTATTACTCGCCCGGGGGTTGCCTGCCAGCAATTATTTGAAATCTGTGCGCCGAGATATTTATTAAGGTTTGGATTTATATAAGGAGAAATAGTTTTCGTAAAGTCTTTAGGTGCAACCATATAAGCATCTGACCACGACATAGAATCTTCAAGCACCTTATAGGTTGCATCATCGTGTGCAAAAGTTACATAACGGGTCTGATGATAGTCAATATTTTTCACTTTCTGCAAATCTTTGAATATCTGCAGGTTGTGTTGTGCTATATCAGCCATTTCGGGAAGGCTGAAAGCAGGACGGCCGCCGGCTATGTTACGCCATGAAGCCCCTCTGCCGAAGTTGGCCATCACCGGCTTCATCCCGGCTTCTGCAAGATAGCGGAACAACGCGCTGCCGCCTATACCGCCTCCGGCGACAAAAGAGGCCACTTTCACCACATCCGGTTTTACGCCGTTGTTGTTCACATGAACATTTTCGGCAACACTTTTCGGATACAGTTCTCCGAAATTTATCTGGTTCGACAAGGGTCCCCGCGGGGTGGCTTCGCCAACAATGGAGATATCATAATTTTTCAGATGCTGTTTCAGCCGGCGGATGCATCGTTTTCCGCGGCAGGCGCCCATACCAAGACGAGTGGTATGCTTTATCTCATCCACCGAAATAAACCGGCGGTCACCGACGACATTAAGAATTTCCGTCAGGGTAACATCATCGCAATGACAGATATATTTTTCTATTTCTTTAACTTTTTCGGCCTTTTTAAAATCAATTTTTTCGGGAAAATTTTCTTTTACAATAAAACCACGCACCTCTGTTAAGCCTTCTCCTTGAAGGGTGAGGGATTTCACCCTTACCACATTTGTTTTATTGGGTTTCTTCAATACTTTTTCAATGATACCTTCGCCCAGTTTTTGTCCGAAATTATCAACCAAAAAGACCTCGGCATTTTCTTCGACATGGTATTCTACGGGCAGGAACAGCCAGTCTTTTTTCAGGCTATAACCGAAAATGGCCAGTCCCGGGCACTGGTAAACACAATCCATGCATCCGATGCATTTTTCAAAATCAATCTGCGGGACGGTACTGGTGGATGTTTTGGTAATGGCGCCGTGCGGACAGGCAAACTCACAAGGGTTACAGGCAAAGCCATAGAGGCAGTCGATCTGAACAAAAGGTTTTTCCTGCATGCGTTCCGAAGAAGGCATATAAACATCCTGAATGACACGGATAGGATGCTGTTGAGAATCAATATATTCCTTGGATGTTGCCAGGTATTCATCATAGTCAAAAGG
>CAZMPB010000112.1:9332-10362 GCA_964567775.1 uncultured Bacteroidales bacterium | reverse complement strand
TCTACACAGATTTCATATACAATATGTCTATGTTGATTCATTCTGCTTCTCAACTCCTGACGTTATCCGGCGGCCCGCAGCGCGGAAGCGACCTCGGACGCCTCAATATCATTCACAACGGCGCGGTTCTGGTGCGAGGGGAAACGATCGAAGCGATCACGCATCGTTACAAGGTCGAGCCCGCCCCGCTGACCCCTGGCACGTATGCCAACGTGACCGGCAACCAGGCGCTCGCGTGGGGGCTGATGGCTCCGGTAATTGCCTATTTTATTAATTATAATGATGCCGGTGCTGTCAGCGACTGGGCCGTTGAAATAACTCGTGTATGGAAAGCTTATGTCAGGTATATCGCCATCGGGGGGATGCTGGTAGGCTCATTCTATACCCTTTATAATATGCGTAAAAGTTTGTTCAGCGGAATACAACGTTCTTTTGCTAACCTTAAAAAATCCTCATCCGGAACCAGTGCCTTTTTACGCACCGAAAAAGATATCAATATGCGCTGGTCGCTGGTGGTGATTGGAATTATCATGATCATCATGTTTGTTATTTTCAACTACTTTTCCCGCGACTCATGGGCTGCAGGTGTTGCCACGGTGGTAATGCTGTTCATGGGTTTTGTTTTTGCTGCTGTATCAGGCTATCTTGTAGGCATTATCGGTGTCAGCAATAATCCTACCAGCGGACTTACCGTATCAGTGCTTATCATCGCCGCTTTGCTGATGGTTGCTCTGGGGCTGAGAGGCGATGCAGGACTTGCTGCTGTACTGGGTGTGGCTGCTTTTACCTGTACTTCTGTTTCTGTTGCCGGAGAAATGATGCAGGACCTCAAGGCAGGACATATACTGGGATGCACACCCTGGCGTATGCAGCTTGGCGATGTTTTTGGCGTTATGGCTGCTTCAACGATAATGTTCCTGATTCTTACCCTGCTTCATCTTGGCGATATTAAAGAAGTGGTAGGTAAGAAGATCGAAAAACTCGAAAAAGACAAGGTGACCACCGTTGAATACAAGGGAAAAGACCAGTC
>CAZMPB010000112.1:0-9322 GCA_964567775.1 uncultured Bacteroidales bacterium | reverse complement strand
AACTACTTATACCCTTGAAGATATAAAAGCCATGCCGCCCGAAAAACAAAATGATGTTCTAGATGCCAATGCCGGTTTTGGAGGTGAAAAACTTCCGGCTCCTCAGGCAAGCCTGATGGCTGTTGTGGCAAAAGGAATTGTCGACATGAAAATGGAGCTGATACTAATTGTGGTCGGTATCTTTATGGGACTCGCCCTGATATTAATGCAGGTGAAAAGCCCTATGCTGATTTGTGTGGGGATGTACCTGCCAATAGATACTTCTTTTGCCATATTTCTGGGCGGGCTGATGAAAGCCATTACCGACAGGTATGTGAAAAAACGCGGCTGCAGCGAAGAACAAAAAGAAAAAATCACCAATACAGGTGTACTCCTGGCCTCCGGACTGATCGCGGGAGAAGCACTCATTGGCCTTTTATTTGCCGGACTAGCCTTTGCTGAGATCAAGATGTTCCATATGTTCGAAAATCCATCGTTTATTGGCAGTCTTATTGCAATTCTTATTATAGGTTTTATGCTGGTAAAATTTCCTTTAGGCGGAAAAATAAATAATAGTAAGAAACAGGAAGGCTGAACATAGGGAGAAAATCCAAAAAGTATTGAAAATTATTTTGCAGAGCAGTCTGTTATTATGCTGTTAGCTGGCCGAACTTAGGTACTCCGCTTTGAAAGTATTACCTGGCAGACAAGGTCAATATTTTCTTTTTTGATATCAATTATCATAGGGTTTTTCAGCGACCAGTTTTCGATGACCTTGTCCACGATGCTTTCACGCACTACCCAGATCATTGGACTTTCAAACAACTTCACTATATTCGACAGGCTTTGTGCCCATCCCTGGTTTTGCAGTTCCCAGGGACCAACCTCATCAACTACAACGACATTAACAGTATTGAGATTTTCCGGATTAAGTATTTTGTTTCCGGTTGCAAGGGCTTCCTGACTAAAGTAAAATTTACCCACCATGGGCATTTCATCATTTCCGGATGTCCTTGCCAGAACAATTCTTTGTCCGTTACTTAGGTCAATAAGATCATATCCGATATGCTCGTTCTGCTCAAAAACAGACGGAGCGATAAAGCCTCCTACGCTGATATTATTATTTTTTAATTGCATTACAATTTCCTTCAGGAAGGTTGTTTTTCCGGTTTTTTCCGTGCCGCGGATAATGATAACATTTTCCTTTTCATTTAACTTCATTTCTGTTTTTTCAAGCCAGTAATCAGCCCTTGCCACCATCTGTTGAAAAGTTCTGCCCGGCTTTCTGAAAATATCTTTCACGCGCGGAAGGTTAGAGATCATCAGTGGCAGCGTGTCAAAGGCTATCTCAAGGGCCAGCGGAAGCTGCCAAAAGGGTGAATTGACAAATAACTTCCTTAGCTTCGGGTTTCTTAGCTCGGTGCCTATCACCGAAAATCCTATGATAACAATCGCAGCCCTGAAATTCATTTCCAAGCCGATGAGAATGCCCTCAATAAAACCACTGCCGGAATTTTTCAGTTTGTAAAGTACAAAAGCAGAAACCATGGTCAGGATCACAAAACTTATCCAGAAACCGGGTTTCGCCAGCAAATGCATGGTTTGTCTGTAACGTACTATCCATAAGGTAAACATGAGGCACCCTGCGATAGTCCAGTACGGCCATTTAGTAAAGCTCATCAGCGCCAGCTCTGCGATTAGCAAAAGAATATTGGCCGCCAGCCAGAAAAACGAAAAAGGAAAAGAGGTGTCTGCTTTTCTTGACTTAATCTTCATCACCTGTTTTATGGAAAGGCTTTGCTGAGTTACCGGCTGACGGGCAGCCCTTCGTCCGATATAAATTCCGAATATTGAAGCGATAAGGCCAAGGAAGATATATAGCACAACCAATAAGGCCAGTGGCAACCAATAGATATCAGTAGCTATGTGAAGTTGTTTCTGAGCAAATGCGGTCAGGTTGGCATACAGGTCAATGATGTTAGGCCCGTAGATGATGATGAAATTGCCTATCATAAAGACCATGTTCCACAGCATGGCCAGTATCCCTGCCAGCAGAAATGAAAAAATATTTTTTCTGAAAATACGCACAGAGATCTCCATGAGCAGGGCTTCAAAGAAAATCGCGACCATAGGGCCGAATATCACGGCACTTGGCGATATTGATTTCATGAGTGCGCACACCACGCCCGACCGCCAGAACAGGCCTCTCTCTTTCCATATATGGGCAACGGAAATCAGCAGGATAATACCGATGGCCGTGAGGATATTTCCTGCAAAAGGCACTTTCAGGTTATGCAGGAAACTGCCAATGACAATTTCTGATGATGCCCACAAGCACCCTAAAACAGAAGCTTTAAGCCACTTGTTGCTGAGGTGTTTTTTTTGTGTCATGGACGGCGTATTAAAAATCTATCATATGCTGCGGGGTGCAAATTAAGCAAAAAATCATGGTGTAATGATTTTTATTAACTATATTTGAAGAAAAAAGAAATGGAAAATAATGAACTTGAACGGGCAAAAACTTTTGCATTTAACGGAATTGTTGAATATGCTGATGGCGCGGTGGTCAGCCGCACGATCATAAAAAAGCAGACAGGCAATGTTACCGTCTTTGCCTTTGACAAAGGTGAAGGTCTGAGCGAACATACGGCGCCTTTTGATGCGTTGGTAAATATAGTCGACGGCACTGCTGATATTATTATCAATGGTGTATCAAATATACTGAACGCCGGGCAGTTTATCATTATGCCGGCTAATATACCTCATGCAGTTAAAGCGGTGGAGAAGTTTAAGATGGTATTGGTGATGATCAAAAGCTAAAAAATACGAAACTGAATCAACATTCTTGGTGCGCCTTACTGCAAACCTTTGACTTACTTCGATGAAAATGCAAGTATGTTAAACACAAAGGAACACTAAGGAAACGCTTAGAAAATCACGAAGTTAAAGTCAGGCAATTTTTACTTTTGAGACAACCAATTATTAAAGAATCTCAAATTCTTTGAGTACTTCTTCAGTAGGAGCGCCATGTTCATTCCACTTTCTCATTTTGTAATATTCCTTAATGAAAGATTTAAAATAATCTCTCTCAAGTTTTTTCCCTTTCATAAAACCGCCCAGGCTTTCTTCATTGAAGAAACGTGCTGGCAGCGTGTCATCGGCTTCAGAACGGCCGTTACGCAAATTATAGGCTCTTGACAAGTGATTGATGCGCGCGCCAATTTTCATCAAATCTTCTGCAGTATATGTGCTGCCTGTAGCAGCATTCAGCAGTTCTGCAAGTACCTGCATGCTGAGTGGCAGAAAGTCGCAGATCACCATGCTGTTTCTGACATTGGTACCATCCAGGCCATCGAAAACGGCGGGAAGAATATCTTCAATTTTAAAATCAGGGCCATTTTCTGATTCGGCGATCCATAAGCGTGTGTGGCTCGAAAAATCGGCAAGCGCCATAGCTACGCCCATCGTTAATGAACCTTTTGGGTTTATACCGGATAGTTCCATACCGCAAATCTGGATGGCAAAATCCATGCTTCCTTTGCCAATTTTCAAGGCTGCTTCTCGTGTGCCGTCGGCAAAAATTTCACCAAGGCCTATTCTGTAGGACATCTGTTTCAGCAGTTCGCGCTGAGCTTCGGCATTACCCCAGTTCAATTTCAAGCCATTGGTATCTTCCAGCAATTCTTTTTCATAGCATTCCATAGCAAAACCTACAGTACCGCCTGCGCTGATGGTGTCGAGGCCAAGGTCGTTGCATATTTCATTTCCGAAAGCAACGTCTTTTATATTTGAAATCTCACATCCTGAACCAAGGAAAGCTGTTGTTTCGTATTCCGGGCCTTCAATTTCATGGCCATCCCAGCGTGCCCATTTGGAGCAGCGTATCGAACAGTTGTAGCATCCGGTATCTTCCCAGTTTAGTTCTTCACGTGTGGTTTCAGAGCTGATCTTTTCAAATTCTTCGTACTGAACTTTCTGCCAGTTTTTCACTGGTAAAATCTCATTGTTCTGACAACTGCGCACACATTTCATAGTACCTTTTAGTCGGCGGAACTTGACGTTGGGATTATTCAAAACATTTTTTGTTGCCTCAAGATTAAGTTCCTTGAATTTAGCTTCATCAAAATATTTGACAGGGATGTTCCCGTCAACAACAATTGCTTTAAGGTTTTTTGAACCCATCACAGCGCCCACGCCTCCGCGTCCGAACTGGCGGTGCTTGTCTATGCCAATGCATGATATCTTTGAGAGATTCTCTCCGGCAGGACCAATACAAGCTACCCGTGGGTCGATACCCTGATGACGTTTTATCAGTTCATCATTGGTAAAGAATATACCTTTACCCCATAATTCCGATGCGTCAAAAAATTTAACTGTATCTTCATGAATGTAAATATAGACAGGGCTTTCGGCTTTTCCAGTAATGTAAATATAATCATAGCCTGCAAATTTTAACCGGGGACCAAAACTTCCGCCACAATGGCTATCCTGAGCGCAGCCTGTAAGCGGCGAACGCGTAACGAGGGTGGTACGGGCGCTGGTCTGCATCTTAGTTCCGGTGAAGGGCCCGTTGATAAAAATCAATGGGTTTTCAGGATCAAACGGGGCAGGACTCGGATTTAGCCGGTTGAGCAAAGCAAAGCCCATTCCTTTAGCGCCAATGTATTGGTCGATAAGTTTTTTCTCAGTTTGTCCAAACTCCACTTTTTTTGTGGTAAGGTCAATTTTTAAGTATTTGTGTGTGTATGACATATTTAATTTATTTCAAGTTACAGGTTATATATTACAGGTTACAAGTTTGCAGGTTACAGATTTGCAGGTTACAAGTTTGCAGGTTACAGGTTTACAGGTTACAAGTTTGCAGGTTACAGGTTTACAGGTTACAAGTTTGCAGGTTACAGGTTTGCAGGTTACAGTTTATATTGGTTGCAAAATCATTTGTTATGTGGGATTTTAGTTATCTAAATTTATCTCCTTTATATTCCGTTTTTTTTAGGTAGTCAATAAATTTTGAAATTTGTTTACTTATCTCAAGAATGCTATTAAAAAAAGAGTTGAATTTTTCATCAGTTATGTATTTTCTATCATACACCCGATAAAGTTGTGACCTTGCTTCGCCGGCAGAGGCTTTAGAAATATAAAGAAACTGAATAAATTCTTTCTTACTTCCTCTTTCAAATCCTTCTGAAATATTATCCATTACAGAACCGGAACTTCCATTCAACTGATCTTTTAATGCATAATCTTTACTGAGTGCAGTTTCAGTCATCAATATAAATATTTCATTGCATAAACACCTTGCCTTCTGCCAGATTTCAAGATCTTCAAATCTTTCAATTTTTGACATTTTTCATACTATTAATTGTCAAACAACCTAATTAATAAATATATTATCAACCATCCAACCTTCCAACCATCCAACCATCCAACCTTCCAACCTTCCAACCATCCAACCATCCAACCTTCCAACCTTCCAACCTTATAACCTTATAACCTTATAACCTTATAACCTTAAATTCTTCTAACCTTTATGTATCGCCAGCATATCAGTCAAAATAGCGTATCCCGTCTGAATTCTTCCGGCTCCAGGGCCAACTACAGTTACATCACCTAACATATCCGTGGTAAAAGTAAGTGCATTATTTGCTCCCATCACACCAGCAAGTGGGTGAGTTAGTTCTACCATTTCAGGGCTAACCGATCCACTTACTTTGCCATTTTTCTTTTCAACACAGCCGATCAATTTCCAGCGTTTTCCGTCTTTCTTAGCTTTTTCAATGTCTTTAGGTGTGATCTTGGTAATGCCTTTACAAGGAATATCGTTGATCTTCAATGGTGCTCCCATTACAACATTTGCAAGGATACATACTTTTCCTCTTGCATCGTAACCTTCCACATCGCCTGTCGGGTCTGCTTCTGCATATCCCAGCTCCTGAGCCACTTTCAAAACAGCCGCATAGTCCATGCCTTTTTCCATTTCGGTAAGCATATAGTTGGTAGTTCCATTAAGTATTCCTTTTATCTTGCTGATCTCGCAACCGGCAAGCGGGCCTTTGCTGAGGTTGATGATCGGAGTTCCTGCAACCACGGTTCCTTCAATCATGAATTTTACGCCATTTTTGTCGGCAAGTTTTTTAAACTCCTGGTATTTAAGAGCGGCAGGACCTTTGTTGCTTGTTACCACATGTTTTTTTGCGCTGAGAGCAGTTTTTACGTGGTCAATGGCAGGGCCGCCTGTTTTCAGGTCGGTGTAGGTAAGTTCGCAAACGATGTCGGCATTGCAGCTTTTAATTAACGAAAGGGTGTCTTTTTTATAAAGGTCTTTCGTGAATTTTTTCTTAGCCTTGGCAGTTTTCAGCATTCCCTGAATATCAAGCCCTTTGGCATTGTAACAATTTCCGTAAGCAAAGTCGGCCACTGCCACAATATCAAAGTCAAATTTATAATTGTCTTTTAAATATTTCTTTTTACTTAAAAGAATCTCGCTGATACCTTGTCCTACTGTACCAAAACCTATGATTGCAATTTTGTGTTTCATAAAATATTAATTGTTTAGTTTTATAATAAGGGAATTTTATTTTTTGTTTAATGTGGCTGATGAGGCTCCTCCGGCAGAATATTCGGGTGATGTAAAGAATACTTTTTTGCCGTCGAGTGTTGACAAGGCCTGGTCGAGATCGGCGATGATATCATCGGGATGTTCGCCGCCTACGCAAAGACGAATAAGATTTGAAGGGATGCCGGCCAGTTTGCGGCCTTCTTCACCTTGCTGCGAGTGAGTAGAAATAGCCGGGATCGTGGCAACGGATTTTATTCTTCCGAGGTCGGTAGCACGCCATATTCTCTGGAAGGCATCGAATACGTCGCGGGTTTTCTGTGCATCACCTTTAACATGGAACGACATCAGGTGCCCATAGCGGTTCACAGGCTTGCCATACATTTCGTCGTATTCGGAATCAACCAGCCACAGATATTCTGAAGCAAGTTTATGCAGGGGATGGGATTCAAGGCCTAAATAATCAACCTGTTCAATATGTTTGTGCGATTCGAGGTATTTGGCTATTTTCATCGTACTGCGGCTGAACATATCAACTTTGGAACGCAGGGTGCGCATATCGTTCAACGCTAATATAGCATTCATAGGAGAAATGTTTGGACCCATATCCCGGTTTGGCAGTTGCTTGAGGTATCCGCCGTAGCAGGCTTTCAGTTCATCACAGCTATAGCGTGAGGTCAGGTTGTCGCGTGCGATAACAGCTCCGGAAATGGCAAACCCGCTTGATGTGATGGTTTTGGTAGATGATTGTATCACAACATCGGCGCCGAGTGTCAGTGGCCGGAGCAGGGCGGGAGTGGCCACCGTATTATCGATGATCACGGGGATACCATGTGCATGTCCCAGTTCAATAACTTTTTTCAGATCGAAGAATGCCTGTGACGGATTACTGGGCATTTCGCCATACAGAAAGCGGGTGTTTTTATCAATTTTGGATTCCCATTCTTTTATATCGTTTGAGTTGATGATCTTACGCCATTCGATGTTGCGCTCCTGATCTTTACGGACACCAAATTGCTGGAATGTTCCGCCATAGACCTGGCAGGTAGCCACAAAATTCATTTTTTGGTTCGGATTTTTGGGATCCACGGCAAGAAAAGGCTCGGTAGCGCTTGCGATAGCCGCCATTCCTGAAGATGTTGCACAGCAAGATGTTCCGGTTTCCATACCGTATCCTTCGAGCAAGGCTATGGCACCTTCAAAATAATACATACTTGGGTTGCCGATGCGCGAATAACACCATGTTGGCACCTGATATGCCAGTGCTGCTTCCATTTCATCCGAATCACGGTAAGCCTGCGATGAGGACATATATATTGGTTCGACAATAGAGCCCTGATTAAAATCAAGCGCTTCCTGCATGGAATAAACCCCGTGTACCGCGATGGTATCGAAGCGGCATTTTTTCATCCTGCCAATATTTTCTGCATGCCATTGTGCTGCACGTTTTGCGGCATCCTTGTAGTAATCAATTCCAGTAGTTTTCATATTCGTATATTTAGAAAAATTATAATTTAAGTACACAAACCTACTAATTTTTTTTATACAAAAAATATTTGTGGAAAAAATGTTCGTGGTGTTTATTAATGTGATTTGTTGCTTAAGAAAATTGATGATTACATTTGTTCACATCATTAATTAAAATTATTTTTGAAAATAAATTGGAAAACACCCGGGTAATAACTATTTCTATTTCTAAAAAACAATATCATTGGGTATGCAAAAACATATTTCAGACAATAACTGGTGGAAATGGGGAATAGCTTCAAAGAGATTTAAAGTGTCTGATTTTCCACGATTGTATCAGCTTCTTCATGACCGATTTAATCTGGATTTCAACAGTGCTCATAACGAAACGGCAGAATTCAGCATTGTTGAAAATGATAAAAATGTGTTGCTGATTGCCGGAGTTTTTTCAACAAAACTGCCCGGAATAAAAATTTCTACAGATCTGGATACTCGCCTTTCCCGGTCGGTAGGAAAAAGTTATGCCGACCTGCTGTTGGTTTTAGCTCATATTCCGTTACAATTGCCAGATGCTGTTGTCTTTCCCGGGAGTCATGAAGAGGTAATAAAAATCCTGAATGTATGTTCTGAGTATGACATTATTGTTGTACCGTTTGGCGGTGGCAGCAACGTGGTTGGCGCTTTTTACCGTAAGGATGTTAACAAACCCTGTGTGATGCTCGATATGTCTCTGATGAAAAACTTACTGAATCTGGATGTTGTCAATCATACCGCTTCATTCGAGGCGGGAATTTTCGGGCCTGACATTGAAAGTAGTTTGAATAAGGAGGGATTTACCCTTGGGCATTTCCCGCAGTCTTTCGAGTTTTCAGCATTAGGCGGGTGGATAGCCACTCATTCCGCTGGCCAGGAATCATCGGGTTACGGACGAATAGAGGATATGGTCGTGGCACTTAAGGTAGCGACACCACAGGGTACAATAAGTACGGGCGGTTATGAACATGATGCGGAAGGAGTCAATCTCAGGCATCTTTTTTATGGCAGCGAAGGAATGTTTGGCGTTATCACCGAAGCTCTTGTATGCATTCAACGGCTACCTGAAAACAAAAAATGGTTGGTGGCTCTGTTTCCGTCATTTGAAACCGGGACAGAAGCAGTCCGGAAAATTGTACAAAAAAATATACATCCGGCGGTCGTGCGTTATTCCGATGAACAGGAAACTTTTTTTCTGCAATATGTTTCGCATAAACCGTTTACCTTCTTCTCAAAAATCAAATCTTTTTTTAATGATCTGGTGTTGCGTTCCAAAGGAATAAAAAG